>JANXTN010000162.1 GCA_025352435.1 Ferruginibacter sp.
GAACGAGTTTCGGAAACTACGGATATTAGTGAAACTCCATTTTCAGGGGGTATCATGTTTTCAACGTATCGTTTCGTATCATACCGTATCATTGAGTATCATACTGTATCATTTCTTACGATTGATAACATAACCTTCCTACAAATTTTTATTAGTAACCAGATTAACAACAAGAAAAAGCATACTAAAAGCAAATAAAACCATACTAAAAGCAAATTGCACTTTTCTAATGAGGTAGTAATGAGACTAAAAGCAACTAAAACAGTACTAAAAGCAAGTAAATGTTTATACGGTCACTTTCCGATACAAAACTTGCTGAATATAAAATCAAGCTTATCTTCATTGGTCACTTCCCCCGTTATTTCACCAAGTTCATAAAGTGCCATTCTAATGTCGGAAGATAGCAGATCACCGGGCACATTTGCATCGAGACCATCTTTTATTGCACCTAAGGATTTAGAGATATTTTTAAGTGACGAAAGATGCCTTGCATTGGTAACGATATTATTTTCAGCATAATTATTTGCTTCTACCGTTGCAGCAAATATGGCCTGTTTCAATGCATCAATACCAATATTATGCTTCGCAGAAATAAATAAAATATCCTTAGTTGAATAATTTATTTGTGCATTGTTTGCATCTGTTTTATTGCCCACGAATATATATTTAATATGCTCATTTTCAAAAATGGTTTGCTGTACTTTTATATCTTTTTCCGTTTCCGTATGCACATCAAAAATATACAATACAATATCTGCACTGCGCATTTTATCCAAACTTTTCTCTATCCCAAAATTTTCTATCACATCGCCTGAGTCTGCTCTTATTCCTGCAGTGTCTATCAGCCTGAAAAGAATGCCGTTTATATTTATTACCTCTTCAATAGTATCTCTTGTCGTACCAGCAATAGATGAAACAATAGCCCGTTCTTCATTCAGCAATACATTTAGCAAAGTAGATTTCCCCGCATTTGGCTTACCTATTATTGCAACGCTTACGCCATTTTTTACAACATTACCGAGCGTGAAAGATTGTATCAGTTTATTTACTGAGGCAGTTAACTGATCTATCAATGCATAAAATTTCTCCCTATCTGCAAACTCTACATCTTCTGTGACAAAATCCAATTCCAATTCTATCAATGCTGAAAAACTAATTAGCTGCTCACGCATATTGCTTAACTCATGCGAGAACCCGCCGCGAATATTATGCAAGGCTGCTTTTTGCGAAGCTTCTGTATTAGCAGCAATTATATCTGCTACTGCTTCTGCTTGTGTAAGATCCATTTTACCATTTAAAAATGCCCGCTGTGTAAATTCTCCTGCCCTTGCAAGCCTTGCTCCTCTTGCAATACAGGCTTCCAGTATTTGCTGTTGCACATAAGTGCTCCCGTGGCAACTTATCTCAATCGTATCCTCTCCCGTAAAGCTCTTTGGTCCCTTAAACAATGCAAGCACCACTTCATCCAACAGTTTTTCGCCGTCTTTCAAAAAGCCTACGTGCAGCGTGTGCGAAGCCTGATCTGATATATTTTTAGAAGGAAAAAGTGCAGTCCCAATCTTAAAACTTTCCTTGCCGGATAACCTTATAACTGCTATTGCTCCAATGCCGGGCGGTGTTGCTAAAGCTACAATTGTATCATCCCATCCGGATAATTTATTCATCATATTACGAAGGTAATTAAAAGCACTTCTTTTTTATAAGAGGAAGGTTGGCAGTTTATAAACGCATTTTATTTTCTTCTGCAAGAGTTACCTTATCGAGGTAATATCTTTTATACATACAAATATTACTTTCATCAATGATATTGATAAGGTTTTTAAAGGTAGATGCCACACCGGGTTTAATAATTAAAATCACTTCTCTGTTCAAGTTTTTAGCTTTAATCTTTTTGTTGATTAATACAGCCCTTAACCCATTTGCATTATAAGATGTTGTTTTGTAAACGATACTTTTGTCCATGCCTTCATAATAATACAGTGTGTTATTTGCACCCGCCAATACAGTAATTACACAGCTTTCACAAATCTCATCTTCTGGTGTTGTACTTTCTTTGGGCGTCAGCATGGGCATTACTTTAGGGGTACTCATACTTGTGGTAAAAACAAAAAAAGTGATTAGCAAAAAACCAAGATCCACCATCGGTGTAAGGTCGACTCTGGTTGATTTTTTAATCATCCTTTTATCTGTGCCCGGCTTTGTATTAGATAATATTTCAGACATAATGAATTGCTTTTTAGTTAGATGACAAGCTCACATTATTCCATAAGATAAATGCTGATAAATCTATAAAAATTCACAGCGAATCACTCAATTGACACAAATAAAAAAGCCCTCATTTTCACGAAGGCTTTAATAATATTAAAATATCTGAGGTTATTCTTCTGCTACTACAAATGTAATTGGCTGTCTACGGTATGCTTTTACAATATTACCGTTCTGCTGTGCAGGTGTCCATTTTGGTGCTTTTTTTATTGCTCTCACAGCTTCCTGTTCCATACCAAAACCGGCACTCGTTTCAGGCGTTATATCACTTACACTACCATCCTTTGCCACAATAAATCTTACTACCACAGTGTACTTACCGGCAGGGGCCTGGTTGTCAGTTGCAACTTGCCCGTTTAGGTTTCTTTCAAGAAATTTTTTCCATGCACCTTGACCTCCAGGATATTCCGCTTCAATCTCAACTTTGGTAAAAATTTTATCTTCCTCCACAGCTTTAACTGGTACTTCCACTACCTGCGTTCCTTTATCTTCCACCGGCGCCTGAACAACCTGCTTGGTATTATCGGATTCTACAGTTTTCGTACTGATCACCGCGTCTGGCTCAAGTTCTTTTATTACTTCATCTTTCTTCACCTCATTATCTTTTACAATCTTTGGAGGTGTAAATTGAATCTGCTTAATCTCGGGTGGCGGTGGCGGTGTTGGTGGTGGCGGTGGTGGCGGTGGCGGTGGCGGTTCATCTTTTTTTACTTCAGCCATCTGCGTATCCACTACGGTTAATTCATCTTTTGCATTTCTTGCACTGATAACGCCGGCAAGTAGCGTACCTCCTACCACAAGTAACAATAAAACCCCAACGGCTATCATGGCTTTGCCCATTCTGCTATTGTAAGTTTTTCTTAGCTGGTAGGCGCCATACGCCTTATTCTTTCCATCAAATATAATGTCAAGAATATCGGCATCTAAAATTTTATTTGCTTCCATTACAACTTGTTTAATAATTAGATTCTAAAATAAACGGATTCCATCAATTATTTAATACCGTTCGCCTCTTCTGTTTTTTGGATAAGCATTTTTTCTGTGGCAGATATTTTATCTTCTGCGTAATGCCCGGGCTTTACACCACTTATCGTCATCTCATCAAGGATATTAATTGCATTTTTAAAAGTAGATTTATCATCTGACTTTATCACATACATTAAATCACCCTCGGGAGTAGCTTTCTTTTTAGTAACAATAATATCTCTGATTTCCTTAAAATTAGTACTCTTAAACTGTTCTGAAATTTTTAAAGGATCAAGCTGACCAAAATAATAATAAACCTTATCTGCTCTGCCCAGTAAAATGGTCATAGCACCTGATTCTTTTACTTTTATCTGATCGTCTTTACTGTCCTTCGGCTCATTCATATTCATGGCCGTTGCCTGGCTCATGGTTGTTGTAAATACAAAGAATGTAATGAGCAGAAAACCAAGATCCACCATCGGAGTAAGATCTACCCTCGTTGATTTTTTTACCGCTTTTTTTACGCCGGGTCCTTTTTTATGACCGCCACCCGACGAGGTATCCATTTCTGCCATGTCAGTAATTTTTTAAATTAATTAATTTGGTTTTGCAGTAGCACTGTTTGCAAGCTCAGAGCCCACTGGCGGTGCAGAGCCATTGGTAACAATTCTAAACTTATATATCTCGTTCTTTTTAAAAGCATCTTTTATGTTTTTAAAAACAGGATACAAAGCATCATTATCTCCTTTTACAAGAAGCATATCCTGCAAAGCTTTCATATCTCCGCCTGCATAAACATTGCTTACACTTCTTACCCAGTCAACCATTTCATTATTGGTACTGTCGGTTGGTATTCCCGGCATTTTGGCTGCGTCCTGATCACCGTTTTGAGCTAGACTTCCCTTTATTTGTCCCAAAGGTTGACCAATAAACTGTTGTTTACCCCACTTTTGTAATTCAGCAGGAGATAAGCCTAAACCTTTCGTAAGATTTACATTAGCAAGAATATCTGCTTTTTTTGTATCATCTCCCAGCATTAAAAAAGTACGTCCGTCTTTGGTAAGGGTCACTAAAATGGCCTTATCGGGTGCTACTTTGCTTGATACAGAGTTTGGTATTTGCACAGCTAACACTTCCGGTGGTTTTTGTTTTGTAGCCAATATAAAAAACGACAACAAAAGAAACGCCACATCGCACATTGCCGTCATATCTACGGCTGTACTTTTTCTTGGTATTTTAACTTTTGGCATTTATAAAATTTTTAAAGAGTTACTTGTTTACAATTTTCAGTTATACATCCTATACTTTATACAAACACTTATTAGATGCAACTGATGCAGTTTTCCATACAATTACTTGTATAAAGATGCAAATGATTGTGTCAAAGTAAATCCAGACTCATCAATACCGTAAGTGATACCATCGATCTTTGTAGTAAAAATATTATAGAAAATAATAGCCAATGCAGATGTACCAATACCCAACGCCGTGTTGTACAATGCTTCAGAAATACCTTGAGAAAGTTTACCTGCAGCTGCTCCACCACCACTGTCTTCACCTAATGCAGAGAACGAACGTATCATTCCCATTACCGTTCCAAGCAAACCAAGCAGGGTTGCTACAGATGCAATTGTAGATAAGAAAACCAGGTTCTTTTCAAGCATCGGTAATTCAAGTGAGGTAGCTTCTTCTACTTCTTTTTGTATAGCCATTACTTTCTGGTCAGTACTAAGTTCGTTGTTGTTCATCATATCTTTATAACGGTGAAGACCAGCCTTCATTACATTACCAACACTTCCTTTTTGCTTATCGCACTCAGTCAATGCTGCATCTATATTTTTATTGGCAAGATGATATTGTACTTTGCGGATAAAATCTGCATTGCTTGAAGTACCGCCTGCTTTTGCTATTGTCAAAAATCTTTCAATCACAAAAGTCAATACAGTTAACAAGCATCCGATCAAAATTGGTACGATAATACCTCCCTGATACATTTTATATAAACTTCCTGTTGCCCCATCTCTGTCAGGCCAAAAACCATTACCTGATGCGGTCTTAAAATGCGATGCATCTCCCAAAATAAATCGCCAAATTACATAACCTATAAGGATACATAAAGTTGGGGCTAACCAGGAAATAGAATTTCCGGATTTTTTTGCCTGTACGGATGTTACCGGTTTAACTGTTGCAGTTGGTCTAACGTCTGCCATAAAATTCAATTTTTAGTAAGTGAAGTTTAAAATAATTTGGTTGTTTAAAATAGCATTCAAGCACTTTAATAAAATGCTTTCCGATTTATTCCGGAACACACAAGTTAATAAAATAATCGAAAGTTTTTCTATGGATTAAAAATATATATTTTCAGCTAAATAAAATTCTTTTGTTCTTAAAAAATTATCAACCTTTTAAATGAGAGAGTTATAATTTGAAAATGGGGGACAAATAGTAGATGAAAAATATGAGAGATTTAGGCGGCCAGGAAATGTTTAAGTTATTGAAAGAATGAATGCTGTAAGTGACAGTAGAAAGAAGTAGAGAAAAAAAAGACCGAATGTAATAACTGTGGAAGAATAAAACACCGGTCAATTATTGCATAAAAATCTCTTTAGAACATCGGGGTAAAATCTAAAAGTCTATAAACATCCTTTTTTAATAGCTGCACTTAATCATAAAACAAAACCCTTATAATTTCTGAGAATGATTAACCGAAAGAATTTAATCTAAAAAAATATTATTCGTAACGCAATGCCACAATAGGGTCGAGCTTACTTGCCTTTACAGCAGGTATGAGGCCTGCAAGTAACCCTACAGCAGTACACACTACTACTGCTATACCTACCCACATCCACGGCACCACAAAGCCTGTTTTTAATAACACAGCTACAATATTTCCAACCAATATTCCCATTACTATCCCCGCAAAAGCGCCCATTAAACTGATCAAAACACTTTCATATAAAAACTGAGATCGTATGTCTTTTCTTGTAGCACCAATGGCTTTGGTAAGCCCTATTTCTTTTGTACGTTCATTCACAGCCACCAGCATTATATTCATCAGCCCGATTGCTGCACCAATCAATGTTATAAATGCAATACCTATGGTACCCTTTTCTAAAAAACCAAGATTGGTTAAAAGAGACTGGGCAATGCTGTCGCTTTTATCAATAAAAAAGTTTTCGTCATCAGTTACAGCCAGTTTGCGCACCGGCCTAAACGTAGCAGTAGCTTCGCCTACAGCCATATCCATCAGTTTTAAATCAGGCACCATCACCGCAACTGTATAAGAAGAAGTCTGCGTTGCATATTGTCTTCGAATATTATTTACGGTAGTGATAACAATTCTACTGGTATTAAAAAAAGCACTGCTTGTTTTTTCTTCAAGCACTGCAATTATTCTGTACGGAATATGATCTACATTTATTACTGCATCTATTGCTCTTGCGTTGTTATCTTCAAATAATTTTTGCGCAACGCCGCTGCCAATCATACAAACATTTCTTCCCGCTTCTACTTCAGTGGTTGTAAAGTTTCTTCCGTAAGCAATTGTAAAACCATTTAGTTCCAGGTAGTTTTCATCCCCACCGGTAACGTTCACATCTGGATTCGTTTTTTTCGAAGGAGAGTTTACCACAATATTATTTGCACCCCGCAAGGCAATGCCCACTTTAGTTCCGGGAAAAGCATATCGTTCTTTAAAAGCTTTTGCTTCTTCATAGCTTATGGGAATTCCATTGTTTGATTTCTTTTCTTTTAAACCCAACTTGGTTTTTGTTGTGGTTGGTCGTCTGTTTCCTCCTCCAAAATTTATTCCTCTGTCCTTATATCTTATCCCAAAAGCATTTGCACCCATGGTAGAAAAACTATTGGTAAGCCCAAGGCTGGCAGCTTCTATGGCAGTTATTATTAGTATTAATGCAAAAATACCCAGCGCCATAATGATGATGGTAATGGCAGTACGCAGTTTATTTCCTTTTACATTTTTCCACGAAAGTGCAAGAGAGTCTTTGTTGGTCATTAAGCTATTTGTTGCTTAAAGGTAATCGCTCATTTAAAAAAAACAAACTTGTTTCTATAGGCGGTATTTGCAATTTGTATGCTTTATGCTTTATTATGCCGAACATATATGGACTTACAGGTAACTTGTAGGGAAGTTATAGCGAAGTTATAGGGAAGTTTGTACCAGTGTGAGCCGTAAATACTCCATTCCAATCCTGTTAAAGCTTTATTACTTAGCTCATACAAATTTGATTAATAAATATGTTATGAACGGCGGCAAGCTTACCCATTATTCTAACATGCTTTGCTTAAATTTATTCCATGAAAAATACCTACAAAAAAATACTATACAGTGCAGCTACTATAGTGGCGCTCACAGGCTCGTATAGCAGCTTTGCACAATCCAAAGCAAAAATATTTATCGATGCTGCCGACATGGATAAAACTGTAAAACCCGGCGACGATTTTTATACCTACGCAGGCGGAACATGGATAAAGAACAATCCCGTTCCTGCTAAAGAAACAAGTTGGGGAAGTTTCAACAAGCTGCGTGATTTTAATGTGAACGCCGTAAAAAAAGTATTGGAGACGGCTGTAACAGATAAAAAAGCAGCACCGGGTTCTGTTACCAAAAGAGTAGCAGATTTTTACAGCGCCGGTATGGATTCTCTCACAATTGAAAAAAGAGGTTACACACCCATTAAAGAAATGTTGAAGGAAGTGGATGCTGTCAACAGCAAGGCCGCGGTATTAAAAATGATAGGCAGGCTGAAAGTTAGTGGCGCAGCTTCTCCATTGTATGGTTTTTCTGTAGGCCAGGATCGTAAGAATGTTGAAGTAATGATTCCTCAGTTAAGTCAGGGTGGCATTACATTGCCGGATAGAGACTATTATTTAAAAAATGATGGCCGCAATTCGCAAATACAGGATGCATATAAAAAGTATATTTCAACCTTATTTACACTAACAGGCTCATCTGCTGCAGCTGCACAGCAAAACGCTGTTACGGTGTTTAATCTGGAAAAACAGTTAGCTGCTGCGCAAATGAGCAGGGTTGAGATGAGAGATCCATATAAAACATACAACAAATTTCAGTTGGATGAATTAAGTAAAATAACAGAAGGCATAAACTGGAGAGAGGTATTGTCAGACCTTAAAATAAAAAAACAAGATACCGTTTTGGTAAACAATCCCGGTTTTTTTACTGAAATGTCCAAGTTAACTAAAAGCGTTTCTACAGAAGATTGGAAAACTTATTTACGCTGGAATATTTTAAAATCTGCCGCGCCTTATTTAAGCAGCAACTTTGTAAATGCAAACTTTGCTTTTAATCAGGTGTTAAGTGGGCAACGTACACAAACGCCAAGAGGGGAGCGCATTTCCTTACTTACAGATGGTTCAATTGGAGAGCTGCTAGGTCAATTATATGTAAAAGAATACTTTACCCCGGAAGCCAAAGCACGCATGACAGAGCTGGTAGCTAACTTACGCAAAGCATTTGCTGTAAGAATAAATAAATTGGATTGGATGAGCCCTGCTACAAAGGTAAAAGCATTGGCAAAACTGGCTGCATTCCGTCCAAAGATTGGTTATCCGGATAAATGGAGAAATTATGATGGACTTGCAATAAACCGAAACACCTATTTTGAAAATGTTCAAAATGTAGGTAAGTGGAATTACAATTACATGATTGATCAGTTAGGAAAACCGGTAGATAGAGAACGTTGGGGAATGACACCACCGACAGTAAATGCTTACTACAATGCTACGCTAAATGAAATCGTTTTTCCTGCAGGTATTTTACAGTTTCCTTTCTTTGATCCTAAAGCAGATGATGCGGTAAATTATGGCGGAATTGGTGCTGTTATTGGTCATGAAATGTCGCATGGCTTTGATGACAATGGCAGCAAGTATGATGCGGATGGTACACTTAGAAACTGGTGGACGGAAGAAGACCGTATAAAGTTTGATGCAAAAACAACTACACTTGCCAAACAATATGATGCTTATACTGTACTTGATACAATGCATGTAAATGGAAAATTAACTTTAGGTGAAAACATTGGTGACCTCGGTGGCTTAAATGTAGCATATGAAGCATTTAAAATGACACCGCAGGGAAAATCAACCGCAACGATTGATGGCTTTACACCCGACCAACGTTTCTTTTTATCATGGGCACAGGTTTGGCGTGGTAATATTTTACCACAAACAGAAGCGCAGTTAATCGTTACAGACCCTCATTCTCCGGGTCAGTACCGAACAATTGGCGCTCCTGTAAATATGGATGCTTGGTACAACGCCTTCAATGTAAAAGAAGGAGATAAACTGTATAAAAAACCTGAAGACAGAATTAGAATGTGGTAATGAATTAAAATAACTTTTAAACAAAGGCAGTCATTAATTTGGCTGCCTTTGTTGTTATATAGAGAATACAATTCATTACATAAACTTGTTATCATTACCTTACAACGATTGTAAATATCTTTCATTAAATAAAAATATTCATGGCCAGTATAGAATTTTCTCCATTAATAGCAGGAACAATGAAATGGGGAACATGGGGTAAAAATTATAATACTGCTCAAATGCAGACCATAATTAATTGCTGTATAGAAAACAATATTACTTCTTTCGACCATGCAGATATTTATGGTGACTATTCCACGGAAGCGGCATTTGGGGCTGCTTATAACCAAATGAATATTGGCCGATCCGCTGTGCAGTTTATTTCAAAATGCGGTATACAATTATTGGGAGGCGTTAGAAAAAATAAGATTAAGCATTATGATTATTCTAATGAGTACATCATTAAATCTGCAGAACAGTCACTAGCAAATCTACATACAGATTACCTGGATTTATTTTTATTGCATCGCCCTAGTCCTTTAATGCACACTGATGAAATTGCTGAAGCCATAACCAAATTAAAAAAGGACGGCAAGATTTTATCCTTCGGTGTTTCAAATTTTACGTCTACACAAACTGCACTTATTGGCCAACAAATAGAAGTAGAATTTAATCAGTTAGAATATTCTATTACCCATCTATATCCATTAGAAAATGGCATTTTTGAGGATATGATTATCAATCATATTACACCCATGTGTTGGTCGCCACTCGGCAATGTGTTTACAAATGCAACAGAACACACAACTAGTATCAAAAAAGTAATTACCGAATTATCAGAAAAATACAATGTACCTGAGGACGTTATTTTATTGGCTTGGATATTAAAACACCCCGCAAAAATATTACCTGTTTTTGGCACTGCAGATCCGAAAAGAATTGCTAATTTAATGAAAGCAACTGCAATTGATTTTGAATTAACTGATTGGTTTTATTTGTTAGAAGTAGGAAAAGGAAGAGAAGTAGCTTAATTTATTTGTAAGCAAATAACTATTGATGGTACATCCAGCCTACCACAAATTCAGGGTAAATGCCGATAGCAATAATTAACACAGCAGCAATTGCAAGCATCACTTTAAATGAGGGAGTGATCTCCTTCTCTGCAATAACCTCCACTCCAGGCTCTTTAAAATACATAGCCTGTATTACCCTAAAATAGTAGTATGCACTAATAGCTGCAAAAAGAACTGCCACTATGATTAACCAGAATTTGCCGGTATTTTCTGCTGCCGCCATCAACATAAAAAACTTGCTTTGAAAGCCTGCGGTTAATGGAATACCGGTAAGAGACAATAAAAAAATGGTTGTGCAAAGCGCTAATAGTGGATGTTTTTTTCCAAGGCCGTTAAAACCTTCAATGGTGTAGTCGTTCATTTTTATGAGCACTGCAAATATGCCAATGGTTGCTATACTATAAGCAGCTGCATATAACAACAAACCTTCTTTTGCCATAGTATTTAAAGCAAATACGGCGAGCATCATAAAACCGGCCTGAGCTATACTTGAGTATGCAAGCATTCGCTTTACACTTTGTTGAAAAACTGCTGTAATATTTCCAATTAAAAGAGTAAGAACTGTTATAAACACAATCAGGTTTTGCCATTGACTTTGTACTTTCCCAAAAGAATTTTCAAACAGTCTGACAAATGCAAAGAAGCCGGCAACCTTTACGATAGTGCTCATAAAGGAAGTGAAGACTGTTGGCGCTCCGTCGTACACATCGGGCGTCCAAAAATGAAAGGGCGCCGCAGAAACTTTAAAGGACAATGCAATAATTAGAAATACCAAACCAACCGCAATCATAATTGGCATCGTTCCCTCACCCATTTGAATATTGTTTATAAAGAACGAGCCATTAGGGTTACCCCCGTAAATAAAGGCAATCCCCATCAACATAATCCCTGTTGAAAATGCACCCATCAAAAAATACTTAAGAGAGGCTTCATTGCTCTTCAGGTTTCTCTTATCGCTTCCTGTGAGAATGTATAATGGAATAGACATGATCTCTATACCAAGGAATAACAGCAACAATGTGTTATATGTGGCCGAAATACAAACACCACAAATCACAAAAAAGATCAGTGCAAAATATTCACCGACGTGCTCACCTACTTTCTCAATGTCTCTTCCGCTTAATAAAAAGAAAAGCAAAGTACATGCTAAAACAACAGCAATAAATGTTAGATTAAAACTACCAATATTCAACATTTCTTTGGTGTCAATGTTGAAATGAATAGCGCCCTTTCCAAAAGCGTTTAATTCAAACGCATTCGCAATAAATACAAGTATGATACCTGCAAGTGCAAGATATTTAGGAGTGGTTTTACTTTTAATAAATACCCCCGAAAACATCATTAAAACTCCCCACAATGCAGATAATAAAATTGCGTTCATACATTTAGATATAAGATGTTAGATATAAGACTCAAGACTAAAACTCGATCATCTATCTATCTCTCTTTTTTAAATTTAATTACCACCTTTTCTCTTGTAAGCAGATTCATCATCGACTTACGCTTAACCATCAACCAATCAACTAATACTATTCAACTACTTTATTACAAGTCCATTCACAGCTTCTTTCGCCAGGTTAATCATAGGCTGCGGATAAACACCAAATGTAAATATCATTACCACTATTAAACCCAGCCCAAGTTTTTGTACCAAAGAAATATCTGTAATGTTTGCAGTTACAGTATTTGTGTTGCCGTAAAATACTTTTTGTATCATATTTAGTGTATACACTGCTGCTAAAATTATTGCAAGCCCTGCAACTGCGGCCATCCAGATACTGTGTTGGTAAATACCGGCAAACATCATAAACTCACCCACGAAGGCGTTGGTTAATGGTAATGCAATATTTGCAAAAGCAATTATTACAAGCATTATTGTGAGCACCGGGGCTTTTTGTGCAACGCCGCCCAACTCACTCATATTTTTTACACCAGTTTGTTGTTCTATCATCTCTACAACTATCCACAAGCCTATGATGTTTATACCATGGCTAAACATTTGGATCATTATTCCCTGCAAACTCATTTCATTCATTGCGAAAATAGCTGCACACATTAAGCCTATATGGGCAATAGAAGAATATGCAACGAGCTTTTTTAAATTGTCTTGCAACATGGCAATACAACTTGCGTAAATAATTCCTGCAATACAAAGTATCATTACAATATTGGTAAATTTTGGTACTGCTAATGGGAAGATTGGTATCAACCATTTAATAACTCCAAACAAACCCATCTTAACCATAATGCCTGAAAGCACCATCGTTACTGATGTAGGCGATTGGTCATAAGTATCTGGCTGCCATGTATGGAATGGGAACACAGGCATTTTTATTGCAAAGGCTATAAAGAACAACCAGAACAACCAGCTCTGCTCTCCCTCATTTAAATTAGTACTATAAAAGGCAGGTAAAGAAAAAGAATGTAAAGATTGTACCCCATTTTCGAAAAGCCTTGGACCTGTATGCAGGTAAACATAAATAATTCCGGTAAGCATTAAAAGCGAACCCAAAAATGTATAAACAAAAAACTTAAACGTAGCCGGTATTCTCTTTTCGCCGCCCCACTTACTACATAGAAAATAGACAGGTATTAATGCAAGTTCCCAGAAGAAATAAAATACTAATGCATCTCTTGCTACAAAAACACCCATCAATCCACACTCCGCTAACATCATCAAACCAAAAAAAGCACCTGCATTCTTATAATTATTTTTGTATGTGCTTAGGAATATTATTGGAAATGAAACAGCGGTGAGCAACGTAAGTATTCTTCCTGATCCTTCTATTGAAATATAAAAACTTGTACCTAAATTTTTAAGCCATAAATAGTTTACTGCATTGTAGGTAACATACGACTCAGATGCATAAAAAAGACTTGTTAATGCAACTCCTAATACCAATAACGAACCACCAAATGCAATGGCCTTAGCACGCTTATCATCTTTAATAAAAAAACAAATAATACCCGAAAGCAAAGGCAGCCACAGCAACAATTCAGGAAAAGTAATAAAAGTACCCAAAGCCTAGTTTTTTATAAACAGTTGTATAATAAATAACAGTAACATTCCAATAACCATAAGCAAAATATAAGCACCTACCTGCCCGCTTTGTAACCAACGCAACTGACGGCTACCATAGTTCACAAATTTGCCTGTGCCATTCACAAGCCCATCAATTCCTTTTTTCTCAACCACATTATCAAAAAAGGCAGCTAATGATTTTAATGGCTGCGTAATTATTTTATCATAGATCTCATCTACATACCATTTGTTTTCCAAAACTCTTGCAATACCTGTTGCAGGCGCTTCATTTTCATACTTATAATTACTAAATATTTTTAACCCAAATAACAATGACAGCAATGAAAGTATAACAGAAATACCCATTATTAAAAATTCAGTATTGTGGCTTATTTCATGTTTTACTGCAATGGCATTGCTTTGTGTAAAAACGGGTTCTAAGAAAGCTTCTAGTTTGTGGCCACCATGCATAAATATTTCTGGTATTCCAACCCAACCTCCTACTACGGCAAGAATGGCAAGTATAATCAAAGGAAAAGTAATTGCCTTAGGGCTTTCGTGTAAATGATGTTCCTGCTCATGTGTTCCCCGAAATTTTCCAAGAAAGGTCATGGCATATAAACGGAACATATAAAAGGCAGTCATCATTGCACCTACAACACCAATTCCCCACAATAACGGACTTTTAGCAAATGCACCTGCAAGTATTTCATCTTTAGAAAAGAACCCTGAAAATGGTGGCATACCTGAAATTGCAATACAACCCAGCAAGAAAGTCATATTTGTAATGCTCATGTATTTCTTTAAGCCACCCATGTTGCGCATATCTTGTTCGCCACCCATGGCATGTATTACACTACCGGCTCCTAAGAACAAAAGCGCTTTGAAAAATGCGTGTGTCATTACATGAAAAACCGCACCTGTGTATGCACCTACGCCCAGTCCTAAAAACATATACCCTAACTGACTCACAGTTGAATATGCCAATACTTTCTTAATATCATTTTGTTTAATGGCAATAGTTGCAGCAACAATAGCTGTAGTTAAACCAATAATAGCGACTACATTTTGTGTAGCTGGCGCCATCGTATAAAGCACGTTGCTCCTTGCAATCATATAAATACCCGCCGTTACCATCGTAGCAGCATGTATCAATGCGCTCACAGGTGTTGGACCAGCCATGGCATCAGGCAACCATGTGTATAAAGGTATTTGTGCACTTTTTCCGCAAGCTCCTATAAAAAATAATAAAGTAATTCCAGTAATATCGGTAGTAGATAATTTAGCAAGACTTGCAGCAGAAAAGACTTCATCATAACTGACAGTTCCAATAATCGAGATTAACCAAAACAATCCAAGTAAGAATCCAAGGTCACCAATACGGTTCATTATAAATGCTTTCTTTGCGGCATTTGTATAATCATTGTTTTTAAACCAGTACCCGATTAGTAAATAAGAGCAAAGACCAACGCCCTCCCAGCCGAAAAACATAATTACATAATTGCCTCCCATAACAAGCAACAGCATGGAGAAAACAAACAAGTTTAAATAAGAAAAGTATTTAGAAAAATCTTTTGAATCTTCATCGTGCATGTAAGAAGTAGAATACACATGAATGAGAAAACCAACACCGGTAATGATCAACAGAAATAAAGTAGAGAGCTGGTCAATCTTAAATTCGAATGGAACTGTGAGAGATTCAATTTTAAGCAAATTAAAATAATGCGCAACATGCGTGTTACCTGCTTTAACCAGAAAGAATACAAATAGGCTTAGAGCAAATGAACCAAAAATAGCTGCGCTAGCAATAAACCCTGAAGCCCCTTTAGATAAATTGTTCCTGAATAAACCGGTAATAAGAAACCCCAACAGAGGCAGAAAAGGAATAAGCCAGACTATTTGTAAAACATTATTCATACTTTGTAAAAGACCACGGACGACAGACGACGGACCTTGGTTGGTTTATAAAAGCTAACAGCTTCAGTTTAAAATCGAATTATTTATTTTAAAATTTTAATCCTTTCATTTTCATAATACGACTCCCAAACAAAAAAGCCTTTTGTGGTCTATTGTCCGTAGTCTATCCTCTAATTCTTCAAACGGTTTAAAAAATTCACATCAATGCTATGTGTATTTCTATACAACATCACAATTATTGAAAGCCCAACACTAACTTCTGCGGCGGCTACAATCATAATAAAAAATACAAAAATTTGCGCATCGCTTGCAAATGTCGGTAATGCTTTTGCGGCTGTACTTGCTGCATGCATATTAGAAAATGCAACCAACAATAAGTTAACTGCATTCAACATTACCTCCACACACATAAATACGATGATGGCATTCCTCCTTGTGAGCACACCTACAATCCCGATTGTAAAAAGTGTTAATGATAATGCTATATATGCTTTGATGTCCATTTTTAGTTTAGCTCACAGATTGTACTGATTTTGCACAGATTTTAATTTGTTACAATTTCACATAAACCGCCATTCCCATTCCTTTCGATGCAGCACCTATGCCAAATACATCTTTTACTTTTTTTCTAACAACGCCGTTGAAAATATCTACAGCTTTATAAGATGCT
>JANXTN010000165.1 GCA_025352435.1 Ferruginibacter sp.
TACGTTGACGACATTAGTTAATTATTGTGGATTATTTGGGGATTGACCATGCAAAATGCAATGCCAACCAAATACTGCATTTTACCTGCGTTAAGGAAAGTTTGGAAGATCTTACTACTACCGAATACATGAGAGATTGCGCCATCCAGGGAGGCCTTACTACTAAACTCGTTTTTATAGATGATATTGGTTGGGATGAAACGGCAAAGCAATTTGTAGATATGGAAGATGAGAGCATCAGAAATATTTTTAAATTGTATCCGTGGGAATGGCTCGCAGCTGAAGAGTTTGGAAAAAATATTTTAGAAGACGCTAATAAAACTTTTTGGATAGAACCGAGTTGGAAAATGATTCTCTCAAACAAAGCCATCCTACCGATATTATGGGAATTAAATCCAGACTGTGAATATTTATTACCTGCATACTTTGATGAAAATGGCATGAAGGAT
The DNA here is from genome assembly GCA_025352435.1 of Ferruginibacter sp. Lineage (GTDB taxonomy): Bacteria > Bacteroidota > Bacteroidia > Chitinophagales > Chitinophagaceae > Ferruginibacter. The sequence goes on from JANXTN010000165.1 coordinate 450, forward strand.
TATGTAAAGAAACCAATCTTATCAAGAGAAGGTGCAAACATAGAAATGGTAAAACATTACGGCACGATAGAAAAAACAACTGGTGAGTATGGTGACGAGGGATTTGTATACCAGCAATTGTTTGAACTGCCAGACTTTGATGATAATTATCCCGTTGTAGGAAGTTGGATTATTGGACAGGAAGCAGCAGGAATAGGCATTAGAGAAGCTAAAAATTTAATTACCAATAACAAAAGCAGGTTTGTACCTCATTTAATCTCTTAAAGAATTTTATGAATACCACATCAAACAATCGCACAACTTAGTTCTAGTCTGAAAAGTTTTTTTTCATTCTTCTTTTTGAAAAAAATCACATTAGCACATTGAATATTTATTCGTAATTTTTATCCTTATTTTTAAAAATATTTTGATTGATGGCACAAACTGAACAGTATAATATTCCATTACGCTATAGAAAGATGGAGAATCTTCACATTGTATTTTGGTTATTAAAGGATATTAGTTGGTGCATGGTTTGGAAACCTTTGGGAATTTTAATGATTTTTCCCACGCTGATTATTGCCATCATTATTGCATACAGAAACCGAAAGTATGTGAGCGAAAGTGCTCATAATATTGCCATCGTTTTTTGGATAAGTGCAAATTCTTTTTGGATGATCAGCGAGTTTGCAGGCTTTGATACAAAACATTTGTACGCCAGTTATACCTACAAACATTTAGCAGTAGTTCCTTTCTTAATTGGTATTTGTATTCTTGGATGGTATTATTTGTGGCAGGCACCAAGAGAAAGAACTGCTGCCTCACTCGCTTCAATAAAAGCTTAATAAAGATTCACCAGAGCACGGGCTGCGGTGGACTGAGCGAAGTGCAAATATGTTTGCATGGGCCAAAGGCGGATATGCAAACATATTTGTACGGTACAGCGAAGGAGACCGAACAAATGCTGCAACATGCACTTCGGAAACAGCCCCAAAAAATTAACCGATTCGCTTTACTCAAAAGCATGAAAACTGAATTGGGGGCTTTTCTTTTATCTTCGCACAAATATTAAAATATGTTTCGTTCTCACACCTGCGGCGAGTTAAAAATGGCCGATGTAAATAAAGATGTAACCCTCGCCGGATGGGTGCAAACGGTGCGCAAATTTGGCAGCATTACGTTTGTAGATTTGAGGGACAGATATGGTATTACGCAACTGCTTTTTAATGAAAGTCTAAATGAAGTGCTGGATAAAAATCCGCTGGGTCGTGAATTTGTTCTGCAGGTTACCGGAACAGTGAGCGAACGCAGTAGCAAAAATGCAAACATTGCAACAGGCGATATTGAAATTGCAGTGAACAGTTTTACCATCTTAAATAAATCCATCACGCCGCCATTTACCATACAGGATGATACGGATGGTGGGGATGAATTGCGGATGAAATATCGCTTTTTAGATCTTCGAAGAAATGCTATAAAGAAGAATTTAGCGCTGCGTTATGCGGTAGGAAGAAGCACCCGGAATTACTTGCATGAAAACAATTTTATGGATATTGAAACGCCTTTCTTAATAAAAAGTACACCCGAAGGTGCAAGAGATTTTGTGGTGCCAAGCCGCATGAATGCAGGACAATTTTATGCACTACCACAATCGCCACAAACATTTAAGCAACTGCTAATGGTGAGCGGTTATGATCGTTATTACCAGATTGTAAAGTGTTTTAGAGATGAAGATCTGCGCGCGGATAGACAACCGGAATTTACACAGATAGATTGTGAAATGAGTTTTGTGGAGCAGGAAGATATTTTGCAGATGTTTGAAGGACTGGTGCGTAGAATTTTTAAAGATGTAAAAGATATAGACTACACTGAAGTCATTGAACGCATGACTTGGATGAATGCGATGTGGACTTATGGGAATGACAAACCCGATATTAGGTTTGGAATGAAATTATGTAATTTAAAATTTCCGTCGCATACATTTCCTGCCCAAACTGATATAGCTGATTTGATAAATCGTGCAGATTTTAAAGTGTTTGATGAGGCTGAAACTGTTGTTGCCATTGCAGTACCGGGTTGTGCCAATTATACACGTAAGCAAACAGATGAACTTACAGAGTGGGTAAAGCGCCCACAAATTGGGATGAAGGGATTGGTGTTTCTAAAGTGTAATGAAGACGGAACTTTTAAAAGCAGTGTAGATAAATTTTATACTGAAGACAAATTAAAAGCAATAGCAGCCGCCGCAAATGCAATAGCAGGCGATCTGGTTTTAATAGTGGCTGGTGCAGAAGAAAAAACGAGGAAAGCTGCGAGTGACTTACGCATGCACATGGGAACGACACTTGGTTTGCGCCGTGCTGAAGATTTTAAATTATTGTGGGTATTGGATTTCCCCTTATTTGAATATGCCGAAGAAGATAACCGTTGGGTGGCAAGGCACCATCCGTTTACATCGCCAAAGCCGAGCGATATTGATACCATGATTAGCAACGATCCGTCAATACATAACCCCACCGAATATCTTAAACATCCTTATGCAAACATTAAAGCCAATGCATACGATATGGTGCTTAATGGTAATGAAATTGGTGGAGGAAGTATTAGGATATTTCAGAAAGAATTGCAGCAAAAAATGTTTGCCGCACTTGGTATGAGCGAGGAAGAACAGCAGCATAAGTTTGGATTTTTATTGGGTGCTTTTGAATACGGTGCTCCGCCGCATGGTGGTCTTGCCTTTGGGTTTGACAGGCTTTGTGCCATTTTAGGCGGCAGCGAAAGTATAAGAGATTTTATTGCATTCCCAAAAAACAACAGCGGTAGAGATGTGATGATAGATGCGCCGAGTACCATTGATGAAAAGCAGTTTGAGGAGCTACAGATAAGGTTGGATTTGAAATAGTTTAATCTCCTGAGAGAAAAGAGGCAATGGAGTTTTCGCAAAGTAAAAAATTTGAGCCTTCACTTGTTTATTCAACTTTGACTATGAAAAATACTGTCTTTATATTTCTGACCGCATTGCTATTTTGCTCTTGCCAAAAAACTTTTTTAGATGGGGCAGGTAATATCACCGCACCTCAAGCAATTGCAGCAAGCAATCTTATTGATGTTTCTTATGGCACAGATCCGTTGCAAAAAATGGATGTGTATTTACCAGCCGGACGAGGTATGACTACAAAATTAATGATAATGATACATGGCGGAGCTTGGAGCACAGGTGATAAAAACGATTTGACTGTTTATGTAGATACCATGAAAAAGAGATTGCCGGATTATGCAATCATCAATATTAATTACCGGCTTGCTCTTACTACAACAACTACTTTTCCAACGCAGGAAAATGATGTAAAAGCAGCAATAGACTACATCTACAGCAAAAAAGATGAATATAAAATTTCTGATAAATTTGTTTTGCTGGGCGTAAGTGCAGGCTCACATTTAGCATTATTGGAGGCGTACAAAAACAACTCACCTGTAAAAGTAAAGGCAGTTGTAGATTTTTTTGGTCCTACAGATCTGGCAGCAATGTACAATGATCCTGCATCACCATTTGCTCCGCCAAGTTCAATTGCCCAATTATTCAATGGTGCAACACCCCCAACAAACCCTACAGCATACAGCCAAAGTAGTCCAATAACTTTTGCAACCGCACAGGCAGTCCCCACAATTATTTTGCATGGTGGTACAGATCGTCTTGTAAAAGTAAGCCAAGCAACAATGTTAAGGGATAAACTTGTTTCGTTCAACATTGTGAACCAGTATGTTTTTTATCCTACTGAAGGACATGGATGGACAGGAGCTTCGCTTACAGATTCTTTCAATAAAATACAGGCCTTTCTGGCGCAATATGTACAATAGATATTTTTATAAACTTTTGGCGATTATCCAATGCCTGATCGGCTTTGCAGCAAGTACTGATGCGCAAATTAACGGTCCATATTTTAAAGATGCACTCCAAGAAAAACGTTCGGCCTTTTATAACAATATAGTAAGGGGAATAAATAAAACTTTTTTGCTCCCGCTAAATTATAATACAGAAGACACTTGGATAAATGCCATCAACAATATTAATCTGGTAAAGTACAAACCAATTTTGGTAAATAACAGAATTGATGAAGTTGTAAAAAATATTACTCCAAGAAGCAGTGCATTTAAAAAAGCATTATTAGAATTATTAAATGCTGAATATCCTGACAAATACGCTGCTGTTATAAAAAATGTTTTTGAAAACACAACAGACGATGTAAAATTAATGGCTATGACAGCTACTTACATTTTACCGACTTCCACTGCTACGGATAGAAAAATGATGCTAATGCAAACTTCATCCTTATTGGCTAAAGATGCTGATAATGCTATACTTCACGAACTCACAGATCAAATAAAAAATTACAACAACAAAACCAATACACCTTCTCTAACAACTTTTTTTAGTAAAAAATATTTACCCGGGCAGGTATTGGTATTTAGTATTCAAAGAAAAAACAGAAATTATCTTGGTCTTGCATTGGTAAGAAATGCAGAGGGAGATTTTATAAAAAATATAGATGGAAACTTCTTTACTGTTGGCCAACTTGCACGCAGCGCTGGTAACATGCCCGGCTATATAACCAACGGAAACACGCCGCAAGGGCTTTTTAGAATGGATGGTTTTGATACCTCAAAAAGTTTTTTTATAGGCCCCACTACAAACGTGCAACTTACAATGCCTTTCGAATTTAAGGCTTCTCACTTTTACAAAGACAGTAGCTTAATAGATACTGTTTGGGATATAAAAAATTATAGAAAATTACTGCCAGATAATTTTAAAAAATTCCAACCGATTTACGGTAGTTATTATGCGGGAAAGGCAGGTCGCACAGAAATTATAGCTCATGGTACTACATTAGATACTGCATTTTACACCTCAAAAGTATATGCTCCATACACACCTACTGCAGGCTGCCTGTGCACCAAGGAAATATGGAATAAAAAAACAGGGGTGGTAGAAATAAGTGACCAGTTCTTACTTGCACAGGCAATTAAAAAGGCTGGCGGTGCAAATGGTTATTTAATAGTGATAGAAATAGATGATAAAAAAGCTTCCGTTACTCTTTCAGATGTCCTTCAATTTTTAAAATAATTTTGTTGATGAAATACAAAACGGCACCAGCATTTTTTAAAGGTATAATATTTAAAAAGGATTGAAAACCTACAAATCATTTAAATGCATTTGTAAATCTGCATCTGTTTTTATCAATACATCTCTTACTTTACTACCCTGGTTTGGTCCTACAATTCCCGCTGCTTCTAACTGGTCCATCAACCTACCTGCTCGATTATAACCAAGC
>JANXTN010000170.1 GCA_025352435.1 Ferruginibacter sp.
TGAAAAAACAACTTTTTTAATGTCTGGAGCGTATAATAAAATGGAAGGACATGTTACCGGTTCAGATTTTCAAAAAGGAGTATTCAGGTTAAACCTTGATCATAAAGTAGACAGCAGATTATCAGTTGGTACGACTTTATCATTAAGCAGCTATACCTCAAATGGTGTTTTAAACGGTGGAAGTTTTGGAAACCCTGTAAGGGATGGCTTTTTATCATTCCCGACAAATACCCCTTATTTACCTAATGGAGATTATCGTCGTACTAATAATGGTACGTGGTTTGGCGGAATTGATAATTTTATGGTTTATACAGATAATGATATAAGTTTATCCAACACGAAGAGTTTAGTGGGCGGTGTGAACCTTTCTTATAAATTAAGTAAGAACTTTACATTTAGAAGCACTTTTAGTACAAATTACAGCTATACTGAGGAAAAACAATTTAACGATCCACGCTATTCAGGAGCATCATCCAACGGGTCAGTATCTAAGTTTGCACGTCAAATAACAGATTTTCAAACAAATCAGGTTTTAAATTACAACCAGGCTTTTAGCGGCCGTAAACATGTAGTAAGCGGATTGTTGGGCTATGAATATAGAGTAAACAAAAATACTTCGTTTGCAGCATTTGGGCAAGGCTTACCATTACCACAATTTACAACGCTCAGCTCCACAGCTACAGCCTTAGCCCCATCAGAAGGATTTTCAGATTTTAAACTTTTAGGAACGTTCGGAAAGTTGGGTTATACCTATAATGACAAATACATTATCGCTGTTACAGCTCGTAGAGATGGTTCTTCAAGATTTGGTGCAGGAAACCGATACGGTATTTTCCCATCGGCTTCGGTGGCATGGCGCTTGTCTAATGAAGAAGGATTGTTTGGACACAATTTTAAAGAAAAGAATGACATCAAATTGCGTTTTTCTTACGGAATTACAGGAAGTCAGGATGTATTGGGAGCTTATGGTAACAGAGGTTTATTTGGTTTAAGTGGAGAGTATTTAGGGCTTTCTGGCGGAACACCCATACAATTGGAAAATAAAGATTTAAGCTGGGAAGAAAACGAAACATATAATGCAGGAATAGACATTTCAACCTTAAATCGCAGGGTTTCTTTAGAAGTAGATGTTTATAAATCTAACAGAAGCAAATTATTGCTTGCTGTTCCTATTCCATCAACAAATGGTTTTTCTACTATCAATAAAAATCTTGGAAGAGCAGAAATAAAGGGTATTGATGTAGGGTTAAGAACGCAAAACATCAATGGTAGATATTTTAGATGGTCAACAAATTTCAACTTTGCTTATAATAAAAATAAAGTAGTTGATTTAGGCCCGGGTGTAACTCAGATAGGCACTCTTTATAAAGTTGGCAAGCAATTAAATTCCATTTTTACACAAAAATATGCCGGTGTTAACCCGGCAGATGGCAGACCAATGTATTATGATAGCTTGGGGAATATTACTTATCAGCCTCAGTTGCGTGACAGATATTATTTAGATGGATCTTTAGACCCTACATTTAATGGCGGTATGACAAATATCGTCAGTTACAAAAGTTTTGAATTACGCTTTCAGTTTATTTATCAGGGGGGCAATTATGTCCAAAATTCTGACGCTGCATTTTTGCAAAGAGCAGGGTCTACTTTTGACAGAAACCAGTTGGCCTTCCAAACAGAAAGATGGCAAAAGCCGGGAGACATTACAAGGGTACCACGCCCTTATGCAGGCGGTACACAACCCAATGCAAACTCTAACAGCTTAGCAAGTGACCGTTTTTTTGAAAGAGGAGATTTTGCCCGATTAAAAGAAGTAACCCTTACTTATAATTTTGACAAAGAGGTGTTGAGTCGACTAAAATTGTCAGCTGCCTCTTTTTATGTAAGTGGATTTAATCTTGCAACCTGGAGTAATTACACAGGGTATGATCCCGAACTACAGGGCTTTGATTTTGGTACTTATCCTCAAGCCAAACAAATGTTGTTTGGAATAAACGTAACATTTTAAAAACTAATTATGAGAAATAAATATTTATACAAATTGGCAATGCTATCATGCTTTGTAGTGTTGCTTTCCAATTGTTCAAAACCTCTGGAAACAACCCCTAAAAACAGCTTGGAATTAACCTTTGCATTAGGTACAAAAGAAGGTTTGCAAGCAACATTGATTGCTATTTACAATTCATTACAAAACAGTGGATATTATGGAAGGGACTTTATTGTAATACCTGAAATATTAGCTGATAATGTTGAAATTACTACTGCTAATTCCAACAGATTCATTACACAGGGTACAAATACGCCGGGAGCGCATGTTAATATCTGGGCTGAATCTTACGCTAACATTAATAGGGCAAATATTATTTTAGCCTTTATAGATAACTCTCAAGCTTCTGCTGCAGAAAAAATTCAATTTAAAGGCGAGGCTTATTTTTTGAGGGCATTGATGTATCATAATTTGGTAAAGTCGTATGCTAGGTCTCCTTTATTCTTGGCTTCTGGTACTGGCGGTAATTTTGATTTAGGCGTGCCAATTATTACTGCACCAGTTATAGACGGAGCCGGTATAACTTTCCCAAAACGAAATACCGTGGCCGAAGTTTATACCTTAATTATGCAGGATATTGTAAATGCTAATTCATTGTTATCTAATACAGGAGTGGCGTACAGACCGCGAAGAGTAGCTGCACAGGCATTGGCAAGCAGGGTTCAATTGTTCAACGGAAACTATGCAGAAAGTGAAAGGTGGGCGGATTCCGTAATATTACAAAATGTTGTACCGTTGGCACCTGCGTCCACATATTTTAATACTACAACTGCACCTGGTTGGGGGAATGCACACCCCGAAACAATTTTTGGGTTATCTTATCAAACAGGGGAAAACAACCCGGGAACAGATGCGCTTCAATATATTTATTACCGTAACCTGCCCACTATACAAGGCTATGGAGATGCCACTACTCAAATATCTTTAAGAAATGCTTACGGGGTTGTTGGTACAACATCTACCGATTTGCGTTTCACCAATCTTGTCAGTGTTCAAACAAAATCCAGCCAACAGGTATTTTATACAAAGAAATGGCCTGGCTTAAGACAGCTCGGGCAGGACGATATAATGATTTTAAGAACATCAGAAATATATTTAAACCGTGCAGAAGCAAGAGCAAAACAAGGTGGTGCCAAAGAAGCACTGGCTATTGCTGATGTGAACTTGATAAAATCCAGAGCAGGAATACCGACATTAGCAACTTCCGGAGCGGGTGTATTAGCAGGGGCTACATTGATAACAGAAATTTTGAAAGAGAGAAGAGTAGAACTGGCTTATGAAGGCCACCGATTGTTTGATCTGGTAAGAAATGGATTGGATGTAAATAAAAACCCAAGCAACATTGTTTTTGGTACAAACGCATACAACTTTTTAATTGCTCCTATTTTACAGGCAGACGTTGATGCAAATCCTCAATTAGTTAAAAATCCCGGTTATTAATCGTAAAATTTAAATGATGATGAACAAAATAAGAAATTTATATATCGTAGGAATTGTAGTTTTTGCCATGATGTTTTTTGCAGGTTGTGTGAAAGATACAACCAACACAACTTACGCAGGTCCCGATTTGGTTGAATTTGCAAATCCAAATTACATTGCTCCATTAAACCCGACTGCAAAAACAGTTGCTACTACTACCACGCCAAAGAATGACAGCATGTTCATTCAGCTGGTAGGCCCACAAAGAAGCACAGATACCAATGTAACTTTTGAAGTAGATGCTGCATCCACAGCGGTTACAGGAACAGATTACACTATAAGCACACCTTCACCGGTGCAGGTTGTTGCCAATACAAGTGGTTCAAAAGTTAGGCTAGTTATTAACAAAGTAACTACTCAAAAGAAATTAATTATAAACCTGACAGGAGGAGATAGGGTAACACCAAGTGCAAATTTTAAAACTTTTACTTTTACGTTGAACCCTTAGTTGTAAGGTATAAACTTAAAATAGAATCTTGATACAAAAGGGTGAATTCAAATATACCTGAATTCACCCTTTTTGCATTTAAACCTCAAATGCACGGCGTGTGGCATATTTTATCTTTTAGAGAGAATATTTAAAAACTTATTATCCACATTACAGAAAACTTCCTGCAAATACAGTTTTTTATATAAAAATAATATTGCCTTTGTAAAAGCATGTAGATAAATAGCATATAAAGAAGAAAGTTAAATTTTTTAAATAGTTGATTTTCGAGATAGAGAAAAATGATACAAACTAGCCTTCAAATTTTCCAAAAAAGTAAAAATACGCAGCATAAGTACAAAATATGTTGTCTTTTATTTAACATTCCACAATTTTGAAGCTATATTTGCCCACCAAATAAAAAAAACAATGAGAAAAATTTTATTAACCATGTTGGTTGCCTTCGTATTTGTATTGAATGCAGCAGCCCAGGACCGTACAATAACCGGTCGAATTTTAGATGAGAAAGGGGCGCCTGTCGCAGGTGTATCTGTGACATCAACTGACGATAAAACCGGAACGCAAACCGATGCAGATGGTAATTATCGTTTGAATGTTTCTGCTAAAGCCAAAACATTGACATTTACCAACGTGAATTTTGAAACCCTACAATCTCCTATTAAGGGTAATCAAATGAATGTTGTAATAAACAGCAAAACAAGTGTTTTAGAAGATGTAGTTGTGGTAGGTTACCAAACAATTAAAAGGAAAGAGATAATTGGTTCAGTTACCACAGTTGGTAACAAAGAAGTTTCTCAAAAACCAATCGTAAATTTTACCCAACTTCTACAAGGTAAAGCTCCGGGGCTTCAAATTACCGGACAAACAGGTAGGCCC
>JANXTN010000310.1 GCA_025352435.1 Ferruginibacter sp.
GGGCTCAATTGCACCATACCAAAAGGCACGGTAGCACCCGGAAATGTATGTCCCATTTTTTGTGTGCCAATGATTGGATTTACATATTTTACCAATGAGGCAGTGTTTTTATTTTGTGCTGCTATATTAAATATAGAAAAGATGCAAAGGCTGAAAACCAACATCAACCTCGCTTTGATAGAATAATTCATTGTAATAATTTGTACATACTAAATATTATTTTATGGCGGAATTTGATATATATTCCTTCCACAGTTCTTTTACATTTTTGCTTGTAAGTTCCTTCCATGTAGACTCGGAAAATTCATTTTTACGTGCGGCATCATCCAGCAACTGTACAAAGTCTGATTTGTAATGCTGTGTAAGCCACAGAAAAAAGCGGGCAGTAATGCGGTAAGAATTATTGTAATTGTGTTCGGGCTTTACCTCAGGCAAACTCCATTTTGCCTTTTCATTATTGATACCTTCCGTTGCCCTTACATAATCTGCAATACCTTCTGTAATCCAACTCGGCACTTTGTTTTCGCCGTAAGCCTGCACAACATGCATTAGCTCATGGGTGATAACATCCATATCTTCGGGCTTCTTTTCAAACCATGCGGGATTGTATCTGATAATACCGCTGCTTGTGGCTGCAACACCATCATATTTTTTATCAATAATAAATGTAACAGAGGCAGGACTGCTCGTATTGTACTTTTTTACAAGCTTTGGGTATTGTTCGAAAAAGGCATTTATAAAACGTTTTTTATACGCATCTGTAAAAGAATTATCCTCGTCAATCAAATAGAGTGTCAGGTCATTTTTGGTAATGGTATCCGGCTTGCTTTCATTTTGTAAAAATGCCTCGTTACTTATTGGTAAAATATCTTTCACTTTTAAATAAATGGCCTTTTCATCTTTGGAGAAGGAGTAAGGCAGATCTGCAGTGGTGGTTGATCTTGCTTTGTTTGGTGTAGCACTCATGCTAATGGTAAAATTGCCGCCGTTTAAAATATCATTGTGGGCTAACCATGTTTTTGTATAAGCGAAGTTGTTTAATTTTTGTGATGAGACATAACGGTTCTGCTCGCTGTTGTTTGCTGCGCTGATGATGAATTTTTTACCGTTTTCTAAACTCAACGTAACCTTTTTAAACAAAGGCGCACCTAATACATACTGGTTAACAGCCGGTGTAACGGGATAAAATCCCATTGCAGAAAATACATACCATGCAGATGTCTGACCATTGTCTTCATCGCCGCAATAACCGTCAGGTGTGGGTTTGTACATTCTGTTCATTGTTTCCCTTACCCAATATTGTGTTTTGTAAGACTCGTTTGCATAGTTGTATAAATAAATCATGTGCTGTATCGGTTGGTTGCCATGTGCATATTGGCCCATGTTGGCGATCTGCATTTCTCTTATTTCATGTATGGTGCCGCCATAATAAGTATCATCAAAAGTTGGCGGCTGAGAAAAAACAGAATCCAACATATTGGCAAATTGTTTTTTGCCACCCATTAAATTTGTAAGGTTATCAATATCATGAAAAACACTCCAGGTGTAATGCCAGCTGTTGCCTTCGGTAAATGCGTCGCCCCATTTTAATGGATTGAATGGACTTTGAAATTTACCATCTTTGTTTTTGCCCCGCATTAAATTACTTTCTTTGTCAAACACATTTCTGTAATTGAGCGCACGCTGCGCATACATTTCCATTTCTTTTGCAGGTCTGCCCATTTTCTGCCCCATTTTAAAAATGCTAAAATCATTGTAGGCATATTCCAGTGTGCGGGCTACATTTTCATTGATGCCTACATTATAAGGTACATAACCTAAGGCATTGTAATACCGCACCCCCAGCCGACCAACAGCAGATACCGGTCCTTCTTTTGCTGCCCCATTTTGCAGCGCTTCGTACAAAGTATTTGTGTCTTTATTTTTAGTGCCTTTCATGTATGCATCGGCCACTACAGATGCTGAATTATTGCCAATCATAATATCTGCAAATCCCGGGCTGCTCCACTCGGGTAAAAATCCACCTTCTCTGTAATCGTTTGCAAGTCCCGCCTGCATCTCTGCATTAATGGAAGGATACAATAAATTAAGCAAGGGGTAGAGTGCACGGAATGTATCCCAAAAACCCGTACCGCCATACATGAAACCGGGCAATACTTTTCCGGTGTATGGACTGTAATGAACGATGTTATTGGCTGCATCTTTTTCATACAATTTATTAGGAAACAATGCTGCCCGATAGAGGCAGGAATAAAATATTTTCTTCTGTTCTTCTGTGCCGCCTTCTACGGTTGCTTTTGATAAAACATCATTCCAAAGTTTGTGTGTTTCTTTTTGAACTGTTTCAAAAGTTTTGTTACC
>JANXTN010000314.1 GCA_025352435.1 Ferruginibacter sp.
ATTTTTTTGGGCACTTATTCCTGTCGTATCTAAGACAGGGCAGAAGGGATTAGACAACCATCAATTTTTATTTTGGTCAGGATTGGTTTCTGTACTCACATTAATATTAGCAAAACTTTTAAACAAGGATAAAAAAATTTCATACAAAATTGAGGGGAAACAAAAAAATTTTGCTGTAATAAATGGTTTCATTGGAACTTATCTCTGTTACATTTTGTTATACTTTGGTTACGTATCTGCAAAGGGTCTGGAGGTGCTGGTTTTACAATATAGTTGGCCAATAATTATGGTGGTAATTTCTATATTTTATTTGAAAGAAAAAATAAATCTCCGAAGATGGATTTCGCTTGTGATTGGTCTTTTAGGTATACTGATTGTTTTGACGAAAGGAGATGTTACAACCCTACATTTTGAAAATATAAAAATAGATCTTCTTGTTTTAGCTGCTGCATTTTGCATTGCTTTATTTTCTGTACTGAGTAAAAAAATAGACATTGAACCTTACACATTGAACAGCATTTATTTTGTTACAGGATGTATTGCTGCTTTTATTTCCATGCTTGTATTTTCCACATTTAAATTGCCAACCTCAGAGAATATTTTACCGATATTAGTGAATGGAATTTTTGTAAATGGAATCTCTTACATCTTATGGGTAAAAGGTTTGCGTTTAGCTAATGCATCTTATCTGGCTCCCTTTGGATTTTTAACACCAATAATTTCTGCAGTATATTTAATCGTATTTTTTCATGAGCCAATGCAAATACCTTAAATAGTAGGACTGGTAATGGTTTTACTGAGTGGTATGATAAACAAATAGGACAATATCAACTAGCTATTTTTTAAGAACCTGATAGATGGTTAACTTATAAATCAAAAAAACATTTACAACATGAGCATCTACGAAACAGAACAATCGGTTGAAAAAACTTTTGATAAAGACTTTATTCCGGAAGAACAATTGCAAACGCAATGGTCAGAGTTTATTGAATTAAAAAAAGTAATTACCAGACTTGCAAACCAAATGAAAAGACCAATAACTATTTTAGATATTGGGGTTGGCAATGCAAGGGTTGTAAAACATTTGTGCGGTATTAAAGAAATATGGGATTCTATAGGATTGTACCATGGAATTGATAATGCAGAAGTTTGTGTTTCTATTTCCAATAGAATTATTAATGAATTAAACATTGGCACTAAGGCAAAAATCAGTTTGTTAGAAGCGAATCAGATCAGTTCTCTCTCCGAAAAATATGATATTGTAATGACAACGTGGTTTACAGCAGGAAATTTTTGTCCTGCTGATTTTTCATTTGAAACGTATAAAGCAAATCAGAAAAAATTAGATTTAGAAACTAATCCAAGGTTCGACAATATATTTTCGGCTGCATACAATTTATTAAACCTCAATGGAGAAATTATTTTAGGAGCTGTTTACCTGGACACTGATATTAACCGGAAAAAGCAGGAACATTTTTATACAAAACTGGGCATGGAAATTATTACCGACGAAAAAGATTCTTTTACCGCAACCCGTGAAAAATTTTGGAGTCAACGTTTTACAAAAGAAAAACTTTTCAGTTATTTTCATTTTGTTGATTCTAATAAAATTTCTTTTACAGCTTTAGATACGTACGATTTTGCAATGCAGGTAAGCATCAAAAAATAAAACTCTTTACTTTACCCGACCAGAAATGCTGTAAAACGAGGCTGATCCAAAGTATGGATCAGCCTCGTTTTGGTAATTGAACTTTCATTAATTTTTTAACTGGAATTCCGGATGCCCACATTGCCAGAGTAGAAACGCATACTGATCTGCAAAATTTGAGAACGTTACATTTTTATCTTCTGTAAAATGACCGTTATCATAATTTACTTTCATTAAAACAGGCTTGCTGGATGTGGTTGAATTTTGCAAAGCTGCGGCAAACTTGCCAGGCTGCCATGCAATTACCCTGCTATCATTCCAGCCTGCTACACACATTACTGCAGGGTATGCTGTTCCTTTTTGCACATGTTGCATGCCATCCATTTCATACAATGCTTTACATTCTGTTTCATCTTTTACAGTACCAAATTCGGGTGTATTTACAGGACCATTTGCGCCAAATTCTAACCGCATTGCATTGGCACAGCCAACATTACAGATAGCAGCAGTAAATAAATCGGGCCTTTCTGTTACTGCCCTACTTATTAAAACTCCTCCGGCACTGGTACCGGAGCCTGCAATTTTTCCTTTGGATGTGTAGCCCTTTTCAATCATGTATTCCGCACAGCTAATAAAATCTTTCCAAGTATTTGGTTTGGTAGTTTTATAACCGGCCCTGTACCATGCTTCTCCTTTTTCACTTCCACCTCTCACATGAGGATATGCAAGTACAACTCCCTTAACCGCTAGAGAATTTTCTTTTACATCAAAGCCCTGGTTTAAACTATAACCATAAGCGCCGTATGCATTTAAATAACAGATGTTAGAGCCATCTAGTTTCGTTCCTTTTCTATAGACAATACTAAGCGGTATCATAACTCCGTCGTGACCTTTTACTTCCACATCTTTTACTTCAAGGTCTTTATATTTTGCAGGATACTCCGGTGCCTTATTAAAAGCACTTGCACTTATAACATCATTCACCGCATTCAAACTGAATTCTGTGTATGGCTTCACCCAAGAAGTGATTCCTAAAGTGCACTCATTGGTTTCGGTATTTATACAAAAAACATTTACTGTACCGGAGTATGGCAGTTTTACTTCTGAGGTTTTCTTTGTTTTAATATTGTACTTGCTCAACTTATTGTTGGTACCATCACTATGCACAAAAAGTAAAAAATCTTTGGTATTTGTAAAGTATTCGAGTGTTTGGTTGGGTCTTTCAGCGACTATAGTAGCAGCTTTTGACCAATCAGGATTTTTTAAATTGGTAGAAACAAGTTTATAATTTTTAGCTCCATTATAAGTTATTGCAAAAGCATCGTCGCCAATGACTGCAAAACTTCTTACAAGTTTATCCGAACTTGTACTTAAATTTTTCCAAGCTATAGATGCCACATTCATATCTTCTAGAGGAGCATAGTAAGATACCAACTCGGGTTGCACGCTACCGACCCCAGAGAAAATATATTTTCTGGAATCTTTAGATAAATAGACGTAAGGATAAAGGGACGGTGCAATATTCATAGCAGGATATTTCTCATTGCTGAAAAAATCTTTATCATCACTTTGATCAGTTCCTGCAACATGAAATTTCATCTTTGAATTAAGGCGTGATTCGGGATCTTTATTATCTGCCGATTTTATAGAACCATAAAAAAAGCCTTTGTTATCAAATGTCCATGCACCAAAACCAGCTGTTGGAAAAATAGAATCTTTCATAAATATTTTAGTGTCTACATCCATTATTTTTATAACATCCACCTCTGCTCCCTGTTGTGTATAGGCAATGGCAATCTTTTTTCCATCATAACTCGGTGCAGCAAAGCTGATGGTTAATGGCTTTCCTACGATGAAGTTAAGTGGGTCAAACAACAAGGTTTCTTTTCCTGCTAGACCCTGTCTTGTAAATAATTTTCCCACGCTTTCACCAGGCAAAGTTTTGCGGTAGAAGTAGCGGTTATTTTCTACAGCTACGGATGAAATCCTCTCGGGCTGCAGTTTGTCGAGCATTTTCCATTCAGCTATCAGTTCATCTCTACCCTTTATTTTGTTTAAGATCGAATTACTATAGTTGGCCTGTTGTTTAAACCAATCAGCTACTTCAGGTTGACTAATATTTTCTATCCACCTATAAGGATCGTTGTAAGTGACGCCAAAATAAGTATCTGAAACATTTTCCGTTTTGCTTGCAGGATAAAAGTATTGTGCATTCACGCAAATGGAAATGCACAACAGTAGGGTCGTTGTTACAATCTTCATAATGGTTAGTTTTAAGGTTAAATTCTATTACAATTTATTCTTATAAGTTAGCATTGCCAAATAATATAATATATCATTCCGTGCAATACATCTTTGCGTAGTGAACGTAAATAATCTATAAAAAGCATTTGACAGTTAGTCTTCAATATCAATTAATCTACTTTCAATCTTCCATGCCACATAAGTCTCCCTCAGAGACGCTTCCGCCATGTGCATTCCATGTGAATACTATCCTTTCTCCCCAAAAGTATTTTCCCCTATTTTCATGTATGTTTGCCGCCTTACTTAAAACTGACTATTGTGCGCTTAAAGAGTTTAGAAATAAAGGGATTTAAAAGTTTTGCCGATAAAACGGTGCTGAATTTTGATGAAGGCATTACCGGTGTTATTGGGCCCAACGGCTGTGGTAAAAGCAATATCATCGACAGTATTCGCTGGGTAATAGGTGAGCACAAAATAAGCAAT
>JANXTN010000247.1 GCA_025352435.1 Ferruginibacter sp.
CACGGGTTTAAACGCTTTATGCTCCGGGGTAAAGAAAAAGTACTCATAGAAACCGGATTACTTGCCTTAGCGCACAATCTTCGAAAAAAAGCAGCCTAAAAAGGCTTCTTTTTCTTGTTTTTGAAGTAATCAGCATACCACGACCTACACATCATCCTGTTCTCGAAAAATAAAACGGGAAATACAAAAATTAAAAAACCGCCTCATTCTAAAAATGAGACGGCCTCTTTGACTAATTTAATGACGCTTATCCTTTCTCGAAACGCTCTGCTACCTTATCCCAGTTCACCGCATTCCAAAATGCCTCTAGATATGCAGGACGCTTATTTTGGTATTTTAAATAATATGCATGCTCCCAAACATCACAACCCAATATCGGCGTGCCTTTTACTTCAGCTACATCCATTAAAGGATTATCCTGGTTTGGTGTAGAGCTTACTTCTAACTTGCCATCTTTTATGTTTAACCATGCCCAGCCGCTACCAAAACGGGTGGTGCCAGCTGCATTGAATTTTTCTTTAAACGCATCAAATGTTCCAAACGCTGCATCAATAGCTTCTGCAAGTTTGCCTGAAGGTTTTGCACTATTGTTATTTTTTAAAGACTCCCAAAAAAATGTATGGTTCCAGTGCCCACCACCATTGTTGCGAACTGCCGGACTTATGGTTCCCGCATTTTTTACCAATTCTTCAATTGATTTATTTTCATGCTCTGTGCCTGCAATTGCTTTGTTCAAATTATCTACATAAGCCTGGTGGTGCTTATCATGATGAATTTTCATTGTCTCTGTATCAATATGTGGCTCCAATGCTTCGTATGCATAAGGCAGGGGTGCTAATGTAAATGCCATTGTAAAAAATTTATATGATTAAAAATATATTATACTCAAAATTAAAGCCTAAAAAGGGAATCGCCATTATTGATTAGGAAAATAAATATTAAGTAAAATTAAATGCCTTTTAAATTCTCCTCTTCTTGAAAAACTCTTTCATTAATGTGGCGCACTCTTCTTGTAAAACCCCTCCTATTAAAACCGTTTTCGGATGAAAAGGATTTGTATCCCCGGTATATCTTCTATAACTATTTTTATCATCAGGTGCACCAAAAACAACTTTGCAAATTTTGCTCCAGTACAAAGCTCCGCAACACATAAGGCAGGGCTCAATGGTAACATACAACGTACCAGCAGAAACATATTTACTGCCAAGATAATTGTAAGCGGAAGTAAGAGAAAGTATTTCAGCATGGGCGGTACTGTCATTCAGCAATTCCACCTGGTTATGAGAACGGGCTATTATCTTATCATTCATTACCAATACAGCACCAATAGGAACCTCCTCTTTTTCAAAAGCTATTGCTGCTTCTCGCAATGCAAGGCGCATATATTGTTCATCGTTCATCTTTTGTTTGCTTAACTTTAAAATTCAAATTTAGCGTAAATGAGTACAAGTGTATTAACAGCACAAATGCGGGAATATTTTGAAACCGGCGTTACCAAAAACTATGACTTTCGACTAGAACAATTGCGAAAATTAAAAGCTACCGTTCAAAAGTATGAAATAGAAATTTTTGAAGCATTACACAAAGATCTACATAAAAGCAAAGAGGAATGTTGGATCACCGAGAATGGTTTTTTCCTTTCTGAGATTGGGGTGGCCATTAAAAAACTCAGCCACTGGATGAAGCCTGAAAAAGTGGGAACCAACCTGCTGAATATTCCCTCAAGCAGTTTTATAATGCCTGAACCGCTGGGTGTTGTTTTTATTATTAGCCCATGGAATTACCCGTTTCAATTGTTGCTTACACCGCTTATTGGCGCTATTGCAGCAGGAAATTGTGTGGTGCTCAAGCCATCTGAATTGGCACCTGCTACTGCAGCAATTATGAAAACTATTATTGAAGAAACATTTGATGAAAAGTATATTTTATATGTGGAGGGCGATGGTGCAACTGTTGTACCTGAACTAATGAACAGTTTTATTTTTGATCATGTTTTTTATACGGGCAGTACAGCCGTGGGTAAAAGTGTATACGAACTTGCAGCAAAAAATCTTGTGCCTGTAACCTTAGAACTTGGTGGTAAAAGCCCTTGTATTGTGGAAGCAGATGCTGATATAAAAACAGCGGCTAAGCGAATTGCGATGCCTAAGTTTTCTAATGCCGGGCAAATGTGTGTGGCACCGGATTATTTGCTTGTGCACCATTCGGTAAAAGATGAACTGGTAACGGAACTTAAAAAAGTCATTCATAATTTTTTTGGTGACGATGCACAAAAGAGTGATTTTTTTGGAAGAATAATTAATGAAAAACAATTTGTAAGACTTGAAAAATATTTAAGCAATGGTAAACTTTTAGCCGGTGGAAAGGCAGATAAATCTAATTTATATATTGAGCCTACGCTGATAGAAATTACAGATGTAAATGATGCGATTATGCAAGAGGAAATTTTTGGACCAATATTGCCAATCATTTCTTTTACTGAAATGCAAGACGCAATCAGGATTATCAAGCTAAATAAAAATCCCTTAGCGATGTATGTGTTTACATCCTCTTCAGAAAAAGAAAAGCACTGGCTGAGTGCTATTCCATTTGGTGGTGGTTGCATAAACAACGCAAGTTTGCATCTTACAAACCACAAACTACCATTTGGTGGCAGAGGTGCAAGTGGCATGGGAAATTATCATGGTAAGTTTAGTTTTGATACATTCAGCCATAAAAAAGCAGTAATGAAAACGCCCAAGTGGCTTGATCTTGCGATAAAATATCCACCGTACACAAATAAATTAAATTTGTTTAAAAAAGCGATTAACTGATGACCGTCAAACAACGTTTCTTAAAAACTGTATACCCGATCTTTGCATTTTTTACCAGGGTCTTTCACATAAATAAAGGAATATTTGCTTCAAATGAACCTGCAAAGCAATCTTTTTATTCGTTGGTTTCTTCGTTTAATCATGGTGAGGAGTTTAGTTTTGAAAAGTTGAAAAATAAAAAGGTCTTGATTGTAAATACGGCATCAGATTGCGGCTATACCGCCCAATATGAAGAACTGGAAGAACTGTATCACTTAAAAAAAGATTCGCTGGAAATACTTGCTTTCCCCGCGAATGATTTTCAAAAACAAGAAAGTAAAGATGACCATGCCATTGCAGAATTTTGTAAGCACAATTACGGCATTACTTTCCCGCTCATGAAGAAAAGCAAAGTAGTGATACACTCGTCTCAAAACCCCGTATATGATTGGCTGACAGATAAAGAAAAGAATGGCTGGAACAGCAATGAGCCAAGCTGGAATTTTTGCAAATATCTGGTAAACGAACAAGGTAATCTCACTCATTTTTTTGAATCATCTGAGGCGCCAATGGGTAAGAATATACTAGCCGCTATTGAAGAATAAATAAGATTGCATGTTCACAAAAGAAAATATTGAACAGTACTTTAATGCATTTAAAAATGAGCAGATATTTTTAATGGTACTGGGTGCGGTTGCAATTATTGTAGCCTTAATATTTTTTATAGGTCTGAAGACACAATGGTATAAAGGCTTTGCATTACCCCTGGCAGTATTTGCCATCATTAATTTAGGGGCAGGATATGCTAATTATAAAAAAGCAGATTTCTTAAGGGTTAGGAATACCTATAATTATGATTTGCATCCCGAACTTTTAAGAACAAAAGAATTGAATCGTGTAAAAGAAATGAATCAAAATTTTACAGTTCTTATTTACGTAAACATTTCTATCATTTTTGCAGCAGCATTTATTTTCTTCTATTTTAAAAAGAAAGATGAGAATGAATATTACATGGGAGTGGCTGCATCCCTGTTTTTGGTAGCTGTTTTAAGCGTAGCAATTTATTCAGTATTGAAAAGTACAAGTAAGGATTATGATAGAGGGATTATTGAATACACTAAGAATATAATTATCAAGTAGGTAATTTTCATATTTTATCTCTCTTCGATAAAAGTTGAAAATAGATTTACTGCTGAAAAGCGGCGGGATTGAAGTGAATATCCTTTTTATATCGCTTCAGCGAATAAAAAGATAGCAACGCAAAGCCCGGACAAAGGTTGATTTAAAAACTGAAGAAGAACGCACCAAATCCTTCACAAAGCTTGTGTCTTAAATCAGACATCTCAAATCTATACCGGGCAATTCTCATGATAATTGATCAGCTCAATAGGGGTGCGCACAAAATTATGGTCTTTGTAATGTTCTTGTACCTCATCCAGCACTTCGCAGATATCTGCAGGCTCAGTAAGGGTTACGAGCTTCATGCGAAACTCTTTTATATTTGGTAGGCCCTTTAAATAATTTGTATAATGACGGCGCATTTCGTTGATGCCTACAATGTGCCCTTTCCATTCGATGGAACGATCCAAGTGCTTTTTGCAAACTGCAACACGTTCTTCCAAAGTTGGAGAAGGCAAAATTTCGCCAGTATTTAAATAATATTTTATCTCCCTAAAAATCCATGGATAACCAATGGCGGCACGGC
This sequence comes from Ferruginibacter sp., assembly GCA_025352435.1. Classification (GTDB taxonomy): domain Bacteria; phylum Bacteroidota; class Bacteroidia; order Chitinophagales; family Chitinophagaceae; genus Ferruginibacter. Next base: position 4,498 of record JANXTN010000247.1, read on the forward strand.
CAATCATAATACCATCTACGCCATATCTTTCTTTGTATAATTTTGCTTTTTGTGGAGAATCAATATCACCGTTTCCAAAAA
>JANXTN010000286.1 GCA_025352435.1 Ferruginibacter sp.
TTACAAGTTTGTGTGCAGCACAAAATTTTCATCATGTGCTTATTCATGCATTTACAGATGGCCGAGATACTGACCCAAAAAGTGGCTATGATTTTCTTAAAGAATTACAAGAGCATCTGGATAAAACAACCGGCAAAATAGCAACCGTTACAGGTAGATATTATGCCATGGACCGAGATAAAAGATGGGAAAGGGTTAAGATTGCTTACGATGCGCTTGTACATGCAACAGGAGAAAAAACCGATGATATATTGACTTCTGTAAAAAGATCATACGAAAAAGATGTAACGGATGAATTTATAATGCCTTTAATAAATAATGTTGTTGGCGATACAAAAATTAAAAATGGTGATGCGGTTTTATGTTTCAATTTTAGAACCGACCGTTGCAGAGAAATAACGGAAGTACTTACCCAAACGGAAATGACGTTGGAAGACATGCACCCATTGCAATTGCATTATACCACCATTACCAATTATGATCATACATATAAGAACGTATTTGTAATGTATGATAAAGATAATTTAGACAATACGCTTGGACAGGTAATATCGGCCGCAGGCAAAACCCAATTGCGTATTGCAGAAACTGAAAAATATCCGCATGTAAGTTTCTTTTTTAGCGGTGGGAGGGAAAATATTTTTGAAGGAGAAAAAAGAATTATGGTTCCGTCTCCCAAAGTCGCCACCTATGATTTACAACCTGACATGAGCGCATATGAAGTAACAGATGCAGTGATAGCTGCAATAGATAGCACATGCCCTGATTTAATATGCTTAAACTTTGCAAATGCGGATATGGTGGGACATACAGGCGTTTGGGAAGCTGTAATAAAAGCGGTAGAAACAGTTGATAAATGCGTAGAAAAAGTAATTACTAAAGCGTTAGAAAAAGATTATGCCATTTTCTTATTGGCAGATCATGGCAATGCAGATTATGAAATAAATGAGGATGGAACACCGAACACCGCACATACTTTAAATCTAGTACCATTTTTCATAATAGATAAAGAATGGAAGGGTTCCGTAAAATCCGGCAAATTGGGTGATGTAGCACCTACCATTTTAAAAATGATGCAGTTAGCTATTCCAATAGAAATGAAGGGCGAAATTTTAATTTAAACAGGTATTCAAATTACACACAAGCAGCATTTAAACAACATAATTTGTCTATATTTATACGGTAAAACCCTAACTTATGACCGAAGAGCAAATGCTTGCCGGAACACTTAAAAATAATGCTGCTGCGCAAGAAGCATTGTATGACCGTTACAGCCCACGGATGCTGGCCGTATGTTACCGCTTTGCAAAAAGCCGGGAAGATGCAGAAGACATGTTGCAGGAAGGCTTTATTAAAATCTATACACAGCTTCACCAATACAGGAATGAAGGCGTTTTAGAAGGCTGGATAAGGAGGATAATTGTGCATACCTGTATTAATGTGCTAAAGAAAAATAAAAAGTTTTCCGAGACGGTAGATTTGATACATGCTAATGCTTTTCATACTAAGGAAGACTTAGTGCCGAGCATTATACAGGCAAAACAAGTAGTGGAATGCATCAGGATGTTGCCGTTGGGCTATAAGACAGTACTCAATCTTTATGCAATTGAAGGATATTCTCACAAAGAGATAGGACAAATGCTCGACATAGAAGAAAGCACAAGCCGCAGCCAGTATACAAGAGCTAAAGCCATGTTAGAAGACATTTTAGTAAAGAAGAGTATTATTGATAAGTCTCAATACAAAAATCAATATGGCAGAATAAACAACAGGAAGTAGAATAATAAACATTACCAATAACGAACAATGACTAAGTGAACATGGAAGAAAATTTTTACAGAGACGAATTTGAATATTTTCTTAAGGAGAATGTGGATGAATTTAAAATGGTACCATCTCGAAAAGTCTGGTACAGCCTTTACAACAATCTTCATCCTGACAGAAAATGGCCCTCAATGGCGGTTTGTTTATTTATACTAACTGCTGTTCTTTACATCGGCATTGCTAACAACAATTCGTTGAGCAACGCCGCCAAAAAATCATCATCAGAAAACTTTTCCAATCTCTTAAACGATAAAAATATAGATACCAAAATTACATTTTCAGCTAAAGATTATACTCCAGTAAAAAGCTCACATAGTAAACCGTTTTTAACGGTCACTTCTCAAATAAATGATCTCGCATTAAACAACTCTGAGAAGGAAAAGGTCACCTTAAACCCGCTAGCAACAAGCGGTAAAAATGAAAATTCCCATACAAATAATATCGAAAATCTTAAAACAATAACGACGATTGGTTCGGTAAATAAATCAGATGAATTAAACAATATTGGCACTAATTATTCGGATGAGAGGAACATAAAATCTGTAAATACCATAAACTATTCTTACAAAAACAATCCGCTGATTGAAACTAATAAACAAATTGAATTGCCCGGTAATTCAGAAGCAGATATATTACCGATTAAGATCACTTCTCAAACATCTGAGCAAAAAAGCAATTTACTTAGTATAGAAAAAAGCTGGGTAGAAGATTATGCATTTAGAAATAAACGGGCAATAAACAAGTTTAAACAAAATAGTACTTTATCATATTATATCACGCCATCGTTAGGGTACAGAATATTTTCTAAAACAAACGACAATAGCTCTTTTTACTCATCATTTGCCGCAGCAAGATTAAATAATGATCCTGCTCAATTGATAGACAATGCTGCGCTGAATTTAGAAGCAGGAACGGTTTTACAATATAATATTTCTAAAAGATTAAGGTTAAAAAGTGGTGTGCAGGCGAACTATACAAACTATGTATCCAATGTTACTGCGCTTGGCCATCCGGTGCTCACTTCACTTACAATTAATAATTGGGGCGAAATTCGTTCTTCCAATTTTTCTACCAAGCCGGGAAAGGATAAATTAAATAAAACAATCATGCAGATTGGATTGCCGGTAGGAGCAGATTTTAAGATTGCAGGCAACGAGACGGTTAGCTGGTATGCGGGCGCCGACTTACAGCCCACATACGTTTTAGGTGGTAGTGCCTATTTATTATCATCAGATGAAAAATATTATATATCGGAAAATGATTTGTTGAGGAGAGTTAATTTAAATACTTCCATAGAAACTTTTCTAAGTTTAAAGTCGTCTAACGGTATTGTTTTAAATGTCGGCCCACAGTTTCGCTACCAACTTTTTTCTACTTACAAAAAAGCATATGGCTACTCTGAAAAAATGTACAATGTAGGTGTGAAAGTGGGTATCACCACATCCTTCAAATAACGGCATTTGTCAGATCTTAAAGTTTTATTTTTTGTTAAGCGCCAATTCTTTTATTTCCCCAAAAAGTGAGGATGACCTAATTTTAAAAAATGATTAATCGTTTTTCATTAGGCGTATTATTTTTCTTTTTAGCCTGCAACTATAATAAAACAAAAACAGTGGAAGTTAAAACTCCTAGCGTTTCGCAGGTAGTTATCAATGACACACCCTCAAATTTTTTTCCTGTAACATCTTATTTAAAAGGAGAAATTTATAGAATTAAAAACGGTGGCATTACACCTATTAAAAAAACCATTGCAGCCGGCAAAATGGATTCCGTCTATTTAAAAGAAGACGCATTTGCAAATATTTTTTCAGCATTTTTATCTCCTACAATAGATACAACAAATCTTAAAAATATTTTTACTGAGAAAAGATTTTTAGACCAGACTTTAAATGCATTTACTTTTACTTACGATCCTGCAAATGGGAAAGAAAATGATTTTGCGTTTACTCATTGGGATGTTTATGTAGATCCTGAAACAAACAGGGTCAGAAGAATTTATCTCACAAAAAAAATTGATGCAGATACCCAACTTTTACTAACCTGGCAAAGCGGCAAATGGTGTAAAATTATTACGGTAAAAAAGGCATCAATTATAAAAGAAGAAAAAATTTCCTGGAGCTACGAAGAATAATGACACAACAAGAATTTTCAGCCATATCATCATCAATTCCTACCCTTCCCGGTATTTATAAATATTACAATGCTGCCAATGAACTTATTTATGTAGGGAAGGCAAAACATTTGCGCAAAAGAGTGAGCAGTTACTTCAATAAAATGAAGACAAGTTACAAAACTGCTGAGCTTGTAACCCGGATTAAAAAAATAGAATTTACAATTGTCAATACAGATCAGGATGCGTTTTTGCTGGAAAACTCACTTATCAAAGAACACCAGCCACTGTTCAATATCAATTTAAAAGACGATAAAACTTACCCCTACATCGTTGTAAAAAATGAACCTTTCCCAAGGGTATTTTTAACAAGAAGAAAAATTAAAGATGGTTCTCAATACCTCGGTCCATTTACATCTGTTGGCAAAGTGCGAGACCTCTTGAATTTTATAAAACAAAATATTCAATTACGTACCTGCAAACTTAATCTTACAAAAGAAAATATAGAGAAAGGAAAATTTAAAGTTTGTCTTGAATTTCATTTAGGCAACTGCAAAGGGCCATGTGAAGCATTTCAGAGTTTAGAAGATTACAATGAAGGAATTGCACAGTTGAAAGATTTATTAAAAGGAAATTTAAACCCGGTAATAAATAATTACAAGAATAAAATAAAAGAACATGCTGCCAATATGGAGTTTGAAAAAGCAGCAATATATCAACATAAAATTGAGCACCTAAAACTGTACGAATCCAAATCTGCAGTTGTAAATACTAATACCGGAACGGTTGATGTGTTTACCATTTTGGAGGAAGGAGATACAGCTTATGTGAACTATCTGGCGGTTAATAACGGAAGTATCATTCAAACAAAAACAATTACGTTACAGAAAAAGCTGGAGGAAAATGCTGCTGAAATTCTTGCCTTTGCAGTGGCACAATTGCGACAGGTTTTTGAAAGCGAAGCGGGAGAAATTATTTTACCTTTCGAAATAGATTATGTAGAACAAAACACAATCATAACAGTTCCCAAAGCCGGAGACAAAAAGAAACTACTTGATCTTTCGCAAAAAAATGTGAACTATTTTAAAGCGGAATTGAATGCGAAGAAATTACTTAAGCTGGAGGATAAAACCAATGATGAAAAAAATGCGGTATTACTACAACTACAGGATAACCTCCAACTTCAGCAATTACCTACGCATATTGAATGTTTTGATAACTCAAATTTTCAGGGAAGTTACCCGGTAGCGGCGATGGTCTATTTTAAAAATGGAGAGCCTAGCAATAAAGACTATAGGCATTACAACATAAAAACTGTTGATGGTATAAATGACTTTGCATCAATGGCTGAAGTTGTTTACAGGCGCTACAAGCGGCTTACAGACGAAGGAACGCCATTGCCACAGCTCGTAATTATAGATGGTGGTAAAGGCCAGTTAAGCTCTGCAATGGAAAGTATAGATAAGTTAAACCTAAGAGGGAAAATGACTTTGGTAGGGCTTGCAAAAAACAAAGAAGAAATATTTTTTGATGGTGACCAACAATCTTTGCTGTTGCCCTGGGACAGCGAAAGTCTAAAACTCATCCGTAGAATAAGGGATGAAGTGCACCGTTTTGGAATTACATTTCACAGAAATAAAAGAAGCAAAGGAACTTTTAAAAACGAGTTGGAAGATATAAAAGGAATTGGAAAACAGACCGCTGATTTGTTATTGAAAGAATTTAGATCTGTAAAAAAAATTAAAGAAGCAAGCGATGCCGAGATTGAAAAAGTTGTTGGAAAATCTAAACTAAAAATGATAAGAGAAAAGCTGAACAATGTTATTTCTTAATTTCTAGTAACTTTTAGCCTCAATCGTATCTTTTATAGCAAGGTAACTCAGGTATCGTTCTTCTGAAATTACACCTTCGTTTATTGCAACTTTTACCGCACAGCCGGGTTCATTAAAATGCTGGCAATTATTAAATTTGCAATCATTCATTACTGCCCGCATTTCAGGGAAATATTGAGCCAGTTCCATTTTAGGAACATCTACCAAACCCATTTCTCTGATACCAGGTGTATCAATAATGCCCCCGCCAAAAGGCAGATCAAACATTTCTGCAAAAGTGGTTGTGTGCATCCCTTTACCGCTCCAATCGCTCACAGCAAGAGTTTTCAATGCAAGATCCGGAAACACATAATTTATGAAGGTGGATTTACCTACACCTGAGTGACCGCTTAACAAAGTGATTTTATCCTTTAATAAACCTTTGACTTCTGTTGTACCAATGTTTTTTTCAATGCTCATCAGCATTATTTTGTAACCGATGGCTTCATAATTTTTTTTGGCTAGTTCAAATTTTTCCTGCTCTTTTTCTTTAAACAAATCTGCTTTATTAAAAACAATTATTGCAGGAACTCTGTATGCTTCCGAGGTGATAAGAAAACGATCTATAAAACCAAAAGAAGTTTTAGGATTTTTTAAGGTTGCAAACAATAAAGACTGATCTAAATTTGCCGCAACAATATGATGGAGGTTTTTATTATGAGGAGAAACCCGGTTTATGTAATTTCTTCTTTCATAAATTTTTGAGATAACCAAATTACCTTCCACTACATCCTCATCTATCTCAACAGTATCCCCAACGGCAATAGGATTGGTAGAAGTAATGCCCTCAATTTTCAGTTTCCCTTTTAAACGGGCATTCAACATTTCGCCCTGTGAATTTTTTAAAATATACCAACTGCCTGTTGACCTGTAAACTGTTGCCTGCATACTTGCAAGATAAATAAAGCTTAGGGAAACTTTCTAAATACGAGGTAGCGCAGCAGTATTTCCAACAGCAAAAA
>JANXTN010000319.1 GCA_025352435.1 Ferruginibacter sp.
GATTTGGAATCAGGAATTAATGTCCTTGTGAATAAAAAAGTAGTTGGAAAACTTGGCAATGTTTCTCAAAAGCTATTAAAGCAATTTGGTATAAAAGAGGCTATTTTATATTCAGATTTAAAATGGGATGAAATTCTACAGTTGCAAACCAAAAACACTTTGACTTATAAAGAAATTTCTAAATTCCCTGTGGTGCAGCGTGACCTTGCAATTATAGTAGATAAAAAAATTACTTATTCACAAATTGAAACTACAATTAAGGAAAATAAAATACCTTCTCTGAAAAATGTGAAACTGTTTGATGTTTTTGAAAGCGAAAAGATTGGTGCTGATAAAAAATCTATGGCAGTAAGTTTTACTTTTAGTGACGATACCAAAACCCTTGCTGATACTGACACAGATAATATGATGAAGAAAATTGTTTCATCATTAGAAAAACAACTTTCTGCAAGCATTCGAAATTAAATGGCAGATGTAAAAAACCATATAGCCCAGTTAAATGCAAAGTTGCAGTTGTTGCTAAAACAATATGCAGGACTTGTTTCAGAAAATGCCACCCAAAAAATAAAAATTAAAAAGCTCGAAGCAACGGTTGAGGAACAAAAATCAGCATTCGAAAAACTACAGCAGGAGCAACTAATTTTAAAAGCATCGCTTGATGTGATGGACGAAGCCGAAAAAAAGAAGTTGGAACAAAAAATTAACGGCTATGTAAAAAATATAGATAAATGTATTTCTTTATTAAGCCATAAGCAGACAATATGAGTGAATTAATTCCTGTAAATATTGTTATCGGCGATCGTACTTATAGAATACGTACCAATCCAACTGATGAAGAAATCATTCGCAAAACCGTGAACATGATCAATGATAAAATCATTGAATTTAAAACTCAATTTGCCGGGAAGGACATGCAGGATTATATTGCCATGGTAATTATTTGGTACGCAACCCAAAATGCAGGCGGTGAAGGCAATTCGATGCTTAATAAAGAAATGGCAGATGCGTTGAGTAAAATGGAAATGCAGATTTCAAGTACCTTGGAAAAAGATCTTTCCCCTCTTTAAAACACAGATTATTTTTAATTTAAAAATCTGGGAAATCTTGATCGTCGTTACGTCTACCTTCATTTAAGTCATTGGCATTTATAGGGCTTTTTCATATCTTCGCCAGACACCCACCCTCTTTTATGAGAGGGTTTTATATATTGTCACTTAAAAAACTAACATGAAATGGATTCAACTATAATTTACATCATCGTGGGCGTGGTAGCACTTATTGCAGGTGTGGTCACAGGCAAAGTAGCTTTTGCAAAAAATACAGATAAACAAGTACAGGAAGCAGAATTAGAAGCAAAAAAATTAATAGCAGAAGCACAATTAAAAGCAGATACGTACAAAAAGGAGCGTGAAATAGAAGCTAAAGAACGATTTGCTCAGTTAAAAATTGATAGTGAAAAAGACATTATGCAGCGCACTCAGAAAATTGTGGAGGGTGAAAATAGAATAAAGCAAAAAGAACAAAGCCTAAACCAAAAAGAAGCAAACGTAGATAAGCAAGTAAAGGACAATGAAGTAATAAAAGACAATCTTAACAAGCAGATTGAAATTGTAAACGTTAAGCGTACTGAACTGGAAAAACACCAGGAAGAACATATACGCAAATTAGAAAAAGTTGCAGGGCTTAGCGCAGAAGATGCAAAGGCGCAATTAATAGATGGATTAAAGCAGGAAGCACACTCACAGGCACTTGTATTGCAACAGGAAATTATTGAAGATGCAAAATTAAAAGCCAATAAGGAAGCACGTAAAATTGTAATTCAGACTATTCAACGTACCGCAGCAGAGCAGGCAATTGAAAACTCTATTACCGTTTTCAATTTGGAAAGCGATGAAATTAAAGGTTCAATCATCGGTCGTGAAGGAAGAAATATCCGTGCAATTGAAGCTGCAACCGGAGTAGATTTAATTGTAGATGATACGCCTGAAGCAATTGTATTGTCTTCATTTGATCCACTGCGCAGAGAAATTGCACGTTTATCATTACAACGTTTGGTGGCAGACGGTCGTATTCACCCGGCTCGTATTGAAGAAGTGGTAGAAAAAACAAAACGTCAGTTAGATGACCAGGTTATGGAAATCGGTGAAAGAACTGCTATTGAATTGGGCATTCACGGTTTGCACAAAGAATTAATAAGAATGGTTGGTCGTATGCGTTTCCGTTCATCATACGGACAAAACTTATTAATGCACAGTAGAGAAACTGCAAACCTTTGCGGTATAATGGCTGCTGAGTTGGGCATGAATCCTAAATTGGCTAAACGTGCAGGTTTATTACATGACATTGGTAAGGTACCGGATGAAGAGACAGAATTAAGCCATGCATTATTGGGAGCAAAACTTGCTGAAAAATATGGTGAAAATCCTGCAGTAGTAAATGCAATTGGTGCCCATCACGACGAGATGGAAATGTTGTTTGTTATCTCCCCCATCATTCAGGCTTGCGATGCAATAAGCGGCGCAAGACCAGGTGCAAGAAGAGAAATAATGCAACAATATATACAGCGTATAAAAGACCTGGAAACCCTTGCTGCATCATACAATGGCGTAGAAAAAGCATATGCTATACAGGCAGGTAGAGAGCTTAGAGTAATTGTAGAAGCAGATAAAGTTTCAGATGCTGATAGCGATAAATTGAGCTTTGAAATTGCGC
>JANXTN010000355.1 GCA_025352435.1 Ferruginibacter sp.
CGCAACAAATGTTGAATAAAAATCTGATGGCCAAAGCCCCAAAGCATTTCCTAAAACAATAAAACAAAGCATATTTTTGCGACTCTATCAGCCGGCTGTCGCTCCGTATTTATGCGGGGAGGAAAGTCCGGACAGCAAAGAGCAATGCACCGGTTAACTGCCGGCTTCCCGATTTTTTGGGAAAGAAAAAGTGCCACAGAAAATAACCGTCCGCCGAAAGGAGGATAAGGGTGAAAATGTGAGGTAAGAGCTCACGGTCCCGCATGGTAACATGTGAGATGGGTAAACTTTGCATGCTGTAATGCCACATAAACCGCTGGTCCCGCAAAAGCGGGAGGCAAGCGGCTCGTTTGCTGCATTGGCAACAATGCGTAGCGGAGGGTAGGCAGCAAGATTGTAACAGTAATGTTGCAGCCAGATAAATGACGGCCGTTGTTGTAATGAACTTGCAACAATAACAGAATCCGGCTTATGGCTGATAGAATTTTTTAACCTTAAAAAAAGAACCATGACGATTGCAAAACAAATGCTTGCTGAACTTACAGCCGAAGCAGTAACAACCCGAAAAATGCTGGCACTTTTTCCTTTTGACAAAAGCGGATACAAACCACATGAGAAGAGCATGCCGATGGGCAACCTGGCCAGACACATAGCAGAAATATATGGCTGGGCAAAAGAAACTGTGCAGCAGGATGAACTCGATTTTTCGAAACTCGATTTTGTACCTGAAGCCCTTACGAGCAATGAAGAATTGCTTGCGTTGTTTGACAAATGTCTGGCAGCATCTAAAGAGATATTAGAGAACACAACGGATGAAGAAATGGCGAAGCCTTGGACGATGCGAAATGGTGAAATAATTTATTTTACCATGCCGAAAGCGCAGGTGATGAGAACATGGGTGTTGAACCACAGCGTGCACCACAGAGCACAGCTAGGCGTTTATTTAAGAATGTTGGATATTCCTATTCCGGGAAGTTATGGTCCGTCGGCGGATGAGTAAATTATTAATTCGGTCTTCAGCCACAGTGGTAGATTTGCGGAGCTCAGGGATTTTAGAGAAAAACTATAGCTAAAGCAAAATATTTAATTGATTTTAGCAAAACTGTTTTAAGCAAAATGAAATTTATATCACTTGATTAAAAAAATGACTAAGAGTAGGTATCACTTTAGTTTCCGTAAAGGGCAAACTGTGTTTTTATCATGCTAATAAATTTAATACGGCGTTTAAATTATAGTCGGTCTTATTTATTGTCACTCGGAGTGATCATCGAAATAAAAATCAAAATAATTTTGAGCTAAATATTCATGAAAGCCCCATGCAATATTTTGGGTATCGTCTACAACTTTTAACGCTCTTATTCTAAAGATTTCCAGAGCCTCTTCTTTATTTAATAACGCCAGCGTCTGCGCATACATTTTTCCAATGCTTAAGTAAAAAGCTTCGTTTATATCACCAAATTCATTGGTAAACTTAACTCCACACTCAACATAAAAGAGCATCAGATCTGCAAGTAAAACATTAGAAAGTTTAAGTTTCTTAAAATCAGTAATAATCTGCTTAGCTTCTTTAAGTTTCAAACTGAATCCACGCTTCGGATAAAATGCATCGTATATTTTTTGCTTATATTTTTTTATCAAATCATCCTCATTCGGACTTACCAAGAAATCCAAATATTCTTTTACTGATTTATTTGTTTTGTATAAATCAGATATCAAAGCAATTAATTTTACTTTATCAAATGTTGTAAGCTCGTCTTTAATCTTTGAAAAACTCATCTTTGTCATTTTTTTTTAAAATTGAAACCAATACCATTTTGGCAACGATCTTATCAATAGGTAGGGTTAGACAGTCTTCCTTAAAATCTGCAAGGTTTATGAAGCGAAAAGTTTCTGTTTCGCCGGTTTCTTTGTACATGTTCATTTCCCTTTCATCAAATTGAAATGGTTGGCTACGAAGGGGTGCAGTGATGGGTTCCAGCGGCTTTACTTTGTAATAAATAGACATGATTTGGTCACCTTTTCTAAAAGCTGATGGCTGGTAATAATCGGTGGTATAAAAGTGTTCACCAACCTCAACTTTTAAATTCATTTCTTCCAAAAATTCACGGCGGAGGCAGTCTCTGGTGCCTTCGCCTTCTTCCAAACCGCCGCCACAAAATTTTGTAATGTACATGCCTCTTATGTATTCATCACTCACCAAAATTTGTTGCAGTTCATTTATTAATACGCCGTAAACCCGAATGGTGATCATGCTATTTTTTTCGGTTTATAAATTTAAAAGCAACAATGGCTAAGATGATCAGAGAGATAGAAATAGGAACCCAAAATGCATAAGGCGAATGCTGAAATGGTAAAGGAACATTCATACCATAAATACTGGCGATTAAAACTGGGATACTTAAAAAAAGTGTAATGGTAGTAAGCCTTTTAAGCACTACATTTTGGTTGTTACTGATAATACTTGCAAACGT
>JANXTN010000368.1 GCA_025352435.1 Ferruginibacter sp.
CTTTCCTGTCCGTGGTTTTAATGAATGTTTAATAATGTATGTACTTGCAGCAAGTGGCGATAATTTTCCCGTAACTGCTAATGTGTATCACCGCGGTTGGGCACAAAGTAACTTCTTTAAAAACGGTAAAACTTTTTACGGGCATCTATTGCCGTTAGGATTTGATTATGGTGGACCATTGTTTTTTTCGCAGTATTCTTTTTTAGGTTTAAACCCTTCAAAATTAAAAGATAATTATGCTGACTATTGGGTGCAGAATAAAAACCACACACTCATAAACCATGACTACTGTGTGGACAATCCAAAACAATTTAAGGGCTACGGTCCAGACTGCTGGGGCTTAACCGCAGGAGATACCTACAATGGTTATGATGCCTACTCTCCGGAAAATGATGGCGGTACTATTGCGCCAACTGCAGCACTATCTGCATTCCCGTACACGCCAGAATATTCCATGAGAGCATTGAAGCATTTCTATTATGATTTAGGAGATAAAATATGGAGTGAGTATGGTTTTGTAGATGGATTTAATGAAACAAAAAACTGGTATGCAAAAAGTCATTTGGCAATAGACCAGGGACCCATCATTGTAATGATAGAAAACTACAGAACGGGTTTACTTTGGAAATTATTTATGAGCTGCCCTGAAATACAAAGAGGCTTAAAGAAATTAAACTTTAGTTATTAAAATGCTGTATAATTATACAATGAAATTTATCACATTATTTTTATTATCTGTATGGATATATTCAAGTGCTTTTGCGCAAAACTATAACCTGTTTACAAAGCAACTATTCATACAAAAAACAGATACGCTACCTTATCGGATTCTGGTGCCTGATAATTATGATCCCCAAAATAAATACCCGCTAATAATTTTTTTACATGGCTCCGGTGAACGGGGAAATGGTAATGAAAAACAACTGGTACATGGTGCAGAACTCTTTTTAAGAGATAGCATCAGAAAAAAATATCCTGCTATAGTTGTATTTCCGCAATGCAGTGAGAACAGTTATTGGAGCAACGTAAATATTGTTACAAATGCTCAAAATGGCTCCAGAACTTTTAACTACCAAACGGATAGTAAGCCTACCGTTGCCATGAATTTACTCCTTAATCTGGTGGATGATATAAGGCATAAATATTCTATTCAAAAGAAAAAAATTTACATCAGCGGCTTATCAATGGGTGGCATGGGTGCATTTGAAATAGTTAGAAGAAAACCAAATTTATTCGCTGCTGCTATGCCCATTTGTGGCGGTGCAAATCCTGCAACTGCCGATAAGCTGACTAAAACAAAATGGTGGATTTTTCATGGAGAAAAAGATGATGTGGTTAACCCACAATTCAGTAAAGATATGGCTGCAGCTATCTTGAACGAAGGAGGTAATGCAAGGCTTACCATTTATCCTAATGCCAATCATAACAGCTGGGACAGTGCATTTGCTGAGAGTGATTTTATGCAATGGATGTTTGGTAATCATAAATAAATTCTACATAAATATTTCTAAGTTTTTAAAATAATACTATGAAAACAATTACAAAAATCATGTTAGCCTTTTTGCTCATCCTATCAATTGATGCAGCTGCGCAAACAACCAATACTTCTATGAAAACCTTCATAGATGCACTCATGAAAAAGATGACATTAGAAGAAAAAATTGGACAGTTAAATTTACCCGGCTCCGGAGATATTGTAACTGGGCAGGCAGGTAACTCTGACATTGCAGGAAAAATAAAACAAGGAAAAGTAGGCGGCCTTTTTAATATAAAAGGTGTAGAGAAAATTAGGGCTGTTCAAAAAATAGCAGTAGAGAACAGCCGGTTAAAAATTCCACTATTGTTTGGTATGGATGTTATTCATGGCTACCAAACAGAGTTCCCTATTCCACTTGCTTTGTCTTGCACCTGGAATATGCAATTGATAGAACAGAGTGCAAGAATAGCAGCCATGGAAAGCAGTGCAGATGGCATTTGCTGGACGTTTAGCCCAATGGTAGATATCGCACGTGACGCTCGTTGGGGAAGGATTGCAGAAGGTAGTGGTGAAGATCCATTCCTCGGTTCTGCTATTGCAAAAGCAATGGTGAAAGGTTATCAGGGAGATCTTTCAAGAGCAGATAATATTATGGCTTGTGTAAAACATTATGCGTTGTATGGTGCCGTAGAAGCAGGAAGAGATTACAACACAACGGACATGAGCCGTATAAGAATGTATAATGAATATTTCCCTCCATACAAAGCGGCAGTTGATGCAGGCGCGGGGAGCATTATGGCCTCTTTTAACGAAGTAGATGGAATACCCGCTACAGGAAATAAATGGTTGATGACAGATGTATTGCGCAACCAATGGGGCTTTAAAGGCTTTGTGGTAACAGATTATACCGGCATAAATGAAATGACAGCACACGGTATGGGAGATTTACAGCAGGTTTCTGCATTGGCTTTAAATGCAGGGATCGAAATGGATATGGTAGGTGAAGGTTTTTTATCAACGCTGGAAAAATCTTTGAAAGAAAAAAAAGTAACGCTGAAACAAATAGACGATGCCTGCAGAAGAATACTAGAAGCAAAATACAAACTCGGGTTGTTTACAGATCCTTATCGTTACTGCAATCCTGAAAGAAGTAAAACAGAAATTGGCACGCGTGCAAACATTGCGGCAGCAAGAAAAACAGCTGCTGAAAGTTTTGTTCTTTTAAAAAACAGCAGCAATATTTTACCTATTGCAAAGAGTAAAACCATTGCTGTTATTGGCCCGCTGGGAGATAACAAAGAAAATATGCCAGGAACTTGGAGTGTGGCTACAGATTTTAAAACCGCCGTTACGGTAAAAGAAGGCTTGCAAAAAGCGGTGGGCACTAATACTAAAATATTGTATGCAAAAGGTTCAAATCTTTTTGAAGAAGCAGCCTTAGAAGAGAGAGGAACATTGTTTGGCAAAACACTGGGTCGGGATAACCGAACCACCAAACAGTTACTTGATGAAGCTTTGGCTGTGGCCAATGAAGCCGATGTGATTATCGCCACACTTGGCGAGGCAGCAGAGATGAGCGGTGAAAGTGCAAGCAGAACAAATCTTGAAATACCGCAAACACAAAAAGATTTATTAAATGCATTATTAAAAACCGGAAAGCCTGTTGTGTTAGTTTTATTTGCAGGAAGACCAATGGTTTTAACGGAAGAAAACAAAAATGTAGCAGCTATATTAAATGTTTGGTTTGCAGGTTCAGAAGCAGGTAACGCCATTGCAGATGTATTGTTTGGCGATGTAAATCCATCAGGAAAACTGACAACTTCTTTTCCGCAGAATGTAGGGCAGGTTCCTATTTATTATGCACATAAAAATACAGGTCGTCCTTTGCCTGAAGGAAAATGGTTTGAGAAATTTAGATCAAATTATTTAGATGTGTCTAACGATCCATTGTATCCATTTGGTTATGGTTTAAGCTACACTACCTTTAGTTACAGCGATGTAAAACTGAGCAGCAAATCAATGAATACAACAGGTAGTATTACTGCAACTGTAACATTAAAAAATACAGGCACAAAAGATGGCGCAGAAGTAGTGCAATTGTATATTCAGGATTTGGTAGGAAGTGTTACAAGGCCTGTGAAAGAATTAAAAGGCTTTCAAAAAGTATTTTTAAAAGCAGGAGAAAGTAAAGAGATCAGTTTTAAAATAACTACGGAAGAACTTAAGTTTTACAATGCAGCCTTAAAGTTTATAACGGAGCCTGGAGATTTCAAAGTCTACATTGGAGGAAGCAGTAGAGATGTGAAAGAAGCAGCTTTTAAATTATTATAATATTCATTCTTCAATCTTTAGTTCAGCTGCAGATGCTACGTTTATTCGTGCATTTGCAGCTGTTGTTTTTTAAATACTTTTGCCGCATGAAAAAACCGCTTAAGAATATTTTGTTTGATATGGGTAATGTGCTTTTTAGCATTGATTATAAAAAGACAGAAGATGCATTTGTAGCATTAGGCTACAGTAACTTTTCACAAATGTATTCCCAGTTTACCGCAGATGATCTTTTTGAAAAGTTAGAGACAGGAAAAATATCTACCGAAAAATTTTATAAAACTCTAATTGCGGCGCATCCAAACCATGTAACTGAAGAACAAATTACAACTGCGTGGAATGGTATGTTGTTGCATTGGAGATTGGAGAGTTTAGCTTTTTTAAAAACATTAGCCAAAGAGTATAATCTTTATTTACTGAGCAATACAAATGAAATACATCTTACCGCAGTAAATCAACTATTGCTACAGCAAACCGGGAAAGAAAGTATAGATGATCTTTTTACTAAAGCATATTATTCACACAAAATAAATTTAAGAAAGCCGAACAAGGATGTGTATGAATTTATAGCCAAAGATGCAGGTATTATCCCTGAAGAAACATTGTTTATTGATGATCTTGAAAATAATAAAGAGGTTGCAGCTTCCTTAGGTTTTAAAACTCATTTGCTGTTAGAAAACGAAACAATAGAAGGCCTTGATTATAGTCAATTTTAATCTTTTAATTGTTCATTATTTTATTTTGATGTGTGATACTTTCCATGTGTACAGCATCATAATATTTTGTCATGAATTCTTTGCTCAGTTGTAAAGCTTCGCCTTTTTTATAAGCTCTTTCTAAAATTTCATTCCACCTGTTAGTTTGTAAGATGGTAATATTATTTTCTTTTTTGTATTGGCCAATCTGTTCAGCAACTTTCATGCGCTGGCTAATGATCTGCATCAGCTCATCATCCAAATGATTTATTTGCTGTCTTAATTTTTCCAATGCCGCATGAAATTCGGCAGAATTAATATCATCTTTTCTCCATTCAATAGCGTTTAATAATTCAGCCAACACCGCCGGTGTAATTTGCTGTTTGGCATCGCTCCATGCTGCATCAGGATCAATGTGGCTTTCAATCATGAGTCCATCATAATCTAAATTGATCGCCTGTTGAGAAACGGATTGTAAAATATCTCTTCTACCGCTGATGTGAGATGGATCGCAAATCAATAACATGCCGGGGTTGCGTCTTTTCATTTCAAT
>JANXTN010000334.1 GCA_025352435.1 Ferruginibacter sp.
ACAATACGTTGTAGTAATTTATGTACAGAAATTATTGAATACAGTGATGATAAAGAAACAGCAGTATGTAATTTAGCATCGCTTTCTTTACCAAGATTTGTAGAAGGAAATAAATTTAATTTTGAAAAGCTGGTAGAAGTAACAAAAATTGTTACCCGCAATTTGAACAAGGTTATTGATGGTAATTATTATCCTATACCTGAAACCGAAAGAAGCAATGTGCGCCATCGTCCTATTGGTATTGGTGTGCAGGGTTTGGCTGATGTATTTATGATGTTGGGTTTACCTTTTGAAAGTGAAATGGCAAAGTTGTTGAACAAAAACATTTTTGAAACGATTTACTTTGCCGCCATGACTTCAAGTTGTGAGCTTGCTCAAAAAGATGGGGCTTACGAAACGTTCAAAGGCTCACCATTAAGTGAAGGAAAATTCCAGTTTGACTTGTGGGATGTGGCACCAAGCGATCGCCATGATTGGGAAAGCCTGCGCAAAGATGTGATGGAATTTGGTGTAAGAAATTCATTGTTATTGGCTCCAATGCCTACGGCTTCTACATCACAGATATTAGGTAACAACGAATGTTTTGAGCCATATACCTCCAACATTTATAACAGAAGAGTTTTAAGTGGAGAGTTTGCTGTGGTAAACAAACATTTATTGAAAGACCTTGGCAAACTTAATTTGTGGAATGACAACATTAAACAACGCATTATTGCTGCTAACGGTTCTGTACAAAATATTGAAGAAATCCCTGCAGAACTAAAAGAGATCTATAAAACTGTTTGGGAAATAAAACAAAAAACGGTGATCGATATGTCTGCTGACAGGGGTGCATACATTTGCCAGTCTCAGTCACTAAACCTTTTTGTAGAGCAACCAAATTTTGCCAAACTTTCTTCTATGCATTTTTACACCTGGAAAAAAGGATTGAAAACCGGTATGTATTATTTAAGAACAAAAGCTGCAGCTGATGCTATTAAATTTACAGTAGATGCTGCTGTTTTAAACCAAACAAAAGACGCACAACAGGCTGCAATTTCCTGCTCGCTGGATAACCCTGAAGGCTGTGAAGCTTGTGGATCATAAATAATTATTTTTCAACATAAAATTTAAGCCGCAGCATAAAAACTGCGGCTTTATTATTGCGTAATATTTATAGTATTATTTTTACACTCTTTTAATTGTTAAAGAATGAAGTTTTCTACTTTTTGTGTTTTACCTATTTGCGTGTTTATATTTTCCTGTAGCCAGAAGGTAAAGGACCAAACAATTATTAAAAGTGACAGCATTCCAAAAGCAGTTGTAGGCTTATCTTTAGCAGACTCCGCAAAAAAAGCAGATTCAACAAACAAGCTGATTGCTTCATTGTCTACCGATACCATTTTTGCGGGTGATAAAATTGCACAGCTTACAATAAACCAAAGCTTTGATGAAGCATTACAAATAATGGGAGATCCTTCAGCAGCTGATACTTCTAAAAATAATTTACTTCTGCAATGGAAAACAAATAAAATAGACACCATTCAATATCTAACTACAGCGTTATTTAGCAACAAGAAAGATGGTAAAAAAATTAAGCAGATTTCTACCACATCGCCATCCTTTAAAACGCCGACTATGGTAAGTTGTGGCAGTACATTGGCTTATATCAAAATTCAATATCCAACAATAAAGAAAGCTACCGAAACTTTCACTAATAAGGAGGGTAAAACCATTTTGGTGTATGATGATATAAAGGAGGGAATAGCTTTTGAAACGAATGAAGAAGGCAAATGTGTATTAGTTTCGGTTCACGTAAAAGGGCAAAAACATATAAAAATACCTTTGTAAAAAAAGTGGAAGAAACGATTACCAAAGACGGACTTACCTACACACTTACTGAAATAGAAAAAGACTGCTGGCTACGATTATTGAACGGTTCATTAAGAAGCAAAGAACCCTTTCACAATCCTGTAGTGGCAAATGTTAGCTACAATTTGCCCGTTACAAGAACAGTTGTTTTACGGAAAGTAATTACTGCTGAAAAGAAACTTTTTTTACATACCGATGTGAGGAGCAACAAGTGGAATGATCTCCAACAAAATGAAAATACAAGCTGGCTATTTTATGATGCATCTGCAAGATTGCAAATAAGAGTAGCTGGAAAAAGCACATTACATCATGATGATACAATTGCAGAGGCAGCATGGCACAGCACTCCGGCTGCGAGCAGAAAAATTTATATGGGTGAAATCAGTCCTTCACAAAAAAGCGATGTGCCCACAAGTGGGTTACCTGAATCGTTTGTAAAAACAAATCCTACTTTAGAAGAGAGCGAAGCAGGAAGAAAAAACTTTGCTGTCGTTTGCACACATGTAAACTGGCTGGAGTGGCTGTGGTTAAACAGTGGCGGACATAAACGTGCTTCGTTTAATTACTTACTCAACAATAAATTTGAAGCAAGTTGGTTAATTCCCTAGCGCAAGAAAAAAATAATTCTACTTTTAAACTGTTGAATTCTTTTATCATCGCTTAAATTAATTGAATGAAATATCTTTTCATTTTGATATTTTTCTCTTCTTGTTACAATACTTTTT
>JANXTN010000084.1 GCA_025352435.1 Ferruginibacter sp.
CTTGAAAGCAGATTTTAGTAACAATTTTCGGGTGTTAGGAGTTAGGTCTTCCGGTTCGTCTTCGAATATTGCCTGGCTTATAATTTGAGCTATGGTTACCTGCCATGTTTTTGTATTGTATTTGGCTTTTGCTTTATAAAGCACTGCTACAACAATAAAGACAAATAATACGACCATCAGCATGAGGCATACTGCTATAAGGCCGGTTAAAACATTAAAGTTTATGTTTAGGATGGTGGGAACAATCGGGGAATACATTTTCTAATTAAATCCGGATTAGGATGAAATAACTTCTTGAGAGGTATATCTTTTTACTCTCATAGACAATTCATTGGGACTAAAAGGTTTGGTAATAAAGTCATCAGCGCCTAATTGAAAGGCTTCCAACACAACATTTTCCTGACCCATGGCAGAAAGTACGATAACAGGAATTTTTTTTCCTATTTTCTTTTTTGCAGCCGCTACTACTTCAAGCCCCGAAGAAAAAGGCATCATTATATCTGTTATTATTAGATCCGGTGTTTCTATATCGAGCTCCCTAAGGGCATCTCTACCATCAGGTGCCAAAATGATGGTATGACCATCTTTTTTTAACCGATATTCAATAGTCTTCAATATGATCAGATCATCTTCTGCAACAAGTATTGTCATAGCTTAATTTTTAGTTTTTTTGAAAATCTAATTGTTTATTGGTTAAATAAATTCTTAAGGCGCATTCTACTTTTTTGTATTGTTCCTCAAGTGCTTTGCATAAAGGCAACATTTCGTCAGGCTTATTGGCTTTTGCATTCTCTTCCATCTTCACTAAATTTTTCAATAAAGAATTCGCTTGTAAAAGGCCAACACCGCTTTTTAATTTGTGGGCT
This sequence comes from Ferruginibacter sp., assembly GCA_025352435.1. Classification (GTDB taxonomy): domain Bacteria; phylum Bacteroidota; class Bacteroidia; order Chitinophagales; family Chitinophagaceae; genus Ferruginibacter. The sequence goes on from JANXTN010000084.1 coordinate 867, forward strand.
AATTTGTAAATTGTATCAAATTGATTTGCTAAACATGCAGCCTTTAAATTTTTTAATTCAGCCGGAGTATTTGCAAGAAAGATATCAAGTATATCGGTGAGGTATTCATCGTCTTCCATTTCTTCCAACAGGCTTAAATCAAATAAACCAACATCGGTATTTTTTACTAACACTTTTTCAGAAATAATCTCAGATTTACCATGCAACAAAAGGCTTAAACGTTGGTATAGGTAAGAAATATTAAATGGTTTTGAAAGGTGTTCATTCATTCCGATCGCAATGCATTTTTCTTTTTCATTTTTTAATGCAGACGCCGTCATTGCTACAATAGGAAGAGAAAGCTTCATTACGTTCCTTATATATTTAGTAGCTGCATACCCATCCATTTCGGGCATCTGCAAATCCATAATTATGAGGCTATAGTCTTTATTTTTGTTGAGATTCTCTATTGCTTCCAAACCGTTGTTTACAATATCTACAATACCTCCGGCCCTTTGTAACACCCTTTTCATCACTTTTTGATTTACTTCATTATCTTCAGCAACAAGAAACTTTTTGCCTTTAAAAATGGAATGGTAATTTGAAACATCTATACCGGGCAGCATTAATGAAATGTTAGTTTCACTATAATTATATGGGATAGAAAATGTAAAAGTTGTACCAATATTAATTTCACTTTTCACGGAAATATTTCCCTGCTGCATTTCCAGCAATTGTTTTGTAATGGCTAGTCCCAAACCAGTACCGCCATATTTACGAGTAGTATTATTACTTGCCTGTGTAAAGCTTTCAAATATGTTATTTATAACGTCATCTTTAATTCCTATGCCTGTATCGGTAACAGTAAAACTTAAAACTATTTCTTCAGGAGTTTGGTGCTTTACAAAAACGTTCATGCTAATTCCGCCCTGATGAGTAAATTTTACGGCATTACCAATCAAATTTAGAAGTATCTGATTAAGCCTGTAGGGATCTCCATTTAATGTAACCGGAACGTTTTCTTTTACTGAAAGCTCCCAGGTTAATTTTTTTTCCTTTAATTGGTGCCTAAAAAGAGCCTGCACATTATTTAAAACCTCCTTTACATTAAAATCTATTTTCTCAATCGTTAACTTACCGGCCTGAATTTTAGAAAAATCCAGAATATCATTTAGAATCACCAATAGACTATCGGCAGACCGTTTTATTGTTTTTGCATAATCTTTTTGTTCACTGTTCAATTCTGTTTCTAATAAAAGGTCATTCATGCCTTGTATGCCATTCATGGGAGTTCTTATTTCATGACTCATATTGGCAAGAAATTGTTCCTGCATTACCTTAGCACCTTCTGCAATTTTTCTGGCTTCAATGAGTTGTTCCCGGTACTTTGCTCGTTCAGTAATGTCGGTTGCAATCCCACTTATACCATATATTTTATTTTGGAAATCTAACAGAGGAAATTTTACAATAAGCAGTGTATGCTTGCCCCCGGGCAAGTCTATAGTTTCTTCCAATTCCACAGCCTTGCAGGTTCTTATTACTTCATCATCAGTATCCTTAAAACGTTGCGCCAGGCTAGCTTTAGAAAAATCAAAGTCAGTTTTACCGATTACCTCATTATTGTGTAAGTTTAATTTTTCTCTAAATTCTTTATTTATTAGCAAGTATTTACCCTCAAGATCTTTTACATAAATTAATGAAGCTGCATTATCCAGAATAGATTGTAGAAGCTCTTGGTTCTGTATCAACTCTACTTCATATTTCTTTACAATGGTTTCCAACTCTTTTCTTTCCGAAATATCTTTAACTATGCACTGAAATCCAACGGGTACATTGTTTTCTGTTAACAGTACAGCCGATTGTTCAACCCATTTTACATTACCATTTTTTGTATTGATACAAAACTCTAGGTGGGTTTCTTCAACTTTATCTTTTATTTGAAGTTTATATCTCTCTTTAACCATCTGCAGGCAATCCACGTTAATAAAATCAGTAAATCTTCTACCTTTTAATTCTTCGATATGATAACCGGTCAATTGAAAGCTTTTGCTGTTAGCGAAGGTTATCAGGCCATCTATTGAGGTAGTGTAAATTACAACTCCGGAATTTTCAATAAGGTTGCGGTATAAAATTTCATTTGCAACCAGCTCGTCTTTTGCTTGGTATAAGTTACTTAATAATCTTTTACGCTCTACATCCGTTTTATTTAAAGAAACCGAAATCTTCCATAGAAGTATAGAAAAAATTATAACCATTAATATTCCTGAAAATGCAGAACCCAATCCCGGGTCATAAAGATGAAATTTGTCTCCTTCAAGTCTTAGTCCGTTTAAAATTATAGGTGTTACAATGGACCAGATCAGTAACTTTCTAATTAGTTTGCCACCTATATTTTTATGCATAACGACAGAAACGAAGCCTGTTTTATAACGAGCAAGCATTATGGCTGCAGCTAAGGCGCAAAAACAAAAAGCTGTATGAAATGCCATTGAAATATAAAAAGTAAGACCGTAAAAAGACCTGGATCCATATATGTAGCCAATAACCGCTATTAAACCGATGATCAATGGTATTAATGCTAAAATTTGAGACAGATTATATTTATTATTTCTATAATTGTCTATTAATAAAAAAGAAAATCCTACCACAAGAAAACAAAAAGTAGTACCAGACGCCATTTTATTTCCATGTAATTCACTTGCGTAAAGGATTTCATCCACGCCAAAGGAAAAAACTTTGATAACATTCCCTAATGCTAAAATGGAAATGAGCATTATTACCACTCCAAACCCTTTTGCAATATTTTTATAGGTTGGAGAATTTTTTTCCTGAATAAAAAATAATGCTATTCCGCTCAAGATAAATAAAACTGCAGTGATCGGATTCATGGCTATAAACTGCGGTAATATGCTCTTAAGAGATTGAATGTGTAACTGCCATCCAACTAATACTAAGACTGCAATAAAAATAACGACAGCTGTTAGTCCTAAATAAAAGCGCCGGGGATTGATGAAATTATCATCCATGATATTTTAGAATTGTTATTTTTTTGACGATAAAAAACAGAAAATTCTTGTATTAGTTTTAATATCTAATGAATAAAAAAACTCTTCAATTTGATTTAATTGCATTTTTGTAATAATTGTATTCATAAAATGCAAAGACCTGAAGAAGATTATTGTTATAAAAAAGTGACGGTAATTTTTAAAACTAATCGTTGACTATTGTAAAACTATATTTTACAAAAATTATTGTCTGTAGGTAGAGGAAAAACTTCAGATAGAATATTTTCTATTATTTATAATTTATTTCCCCGTACAACAAAAATCGTTAATATGAAAGTGTAGAGAAAACATATCTGGAATGAAATTAAAATCTGTCAGAAAATGCCGGAAAAAAATAAGAAAGAATTTCTTATAAAAATTATGTTTTATTAAATTAAAATATCAAAGGGACTTAAAATAAAAAATCCTTGAAAACGAATTTCTCAAAGATTTTAAAAAGTATATTATGAATAAAAGCGGAGAGCTAGGGATTTTTTTACTTTCTTCAAACGTAACAAAATCAACACTTCTAACTTCCGTTTATTGTTTACTCACCTAATTACTCACCACTTAATTCAATAGTATTTTGGTACCAAATCCGAATAATTAAAGTTAACTTTTAATGGGAATCTAACCAAGGAAACCACACTATTTTTTGAACATCTTTTTTAGTTGATTAGGATCATTGAATGCAATGGATATTGCAAAATAACTAACCCACAAGTAAAGGTTGTACATGTTCTCTTTTCAAGCCGGTGTATTTGCAAAAATCTTCAATACTTACAAACTGGTGATCCTCTTTTTCAAACTTTAATTTGATTTTTTGCAACAGCATGCGGCTATACCTTTCACTCTTACCTGTAATGAGCTGCACATCTTTTGGATAAATACAAAGCCTTAGCATTTCTAATTTCATACAGTATCTATACCTATGCCCGGGCGATTTTATAACGGCAACAGGTCCTAGGCAAAGATAACAAATGGATTATCGAGTAATAAACGGCAAGAGTTTATTGTTTCGGCAAAAAGGGGTTGTAACGGAAGTGGTTTGATGTAAACAGCTATTCTGCTTCACAGTTTTGTGAAATGAAACACTTACAAACTATTTTATTTATTCTTCTTTTTCAGATGAGTGTAGCTGCACAATTGGTGGTAAAAGTTATTGATGGTGATACTTACAAAATAATGCTGGGTGAACAAGTACAGCATGTTCGCTTGCAGAATGTTGATGCGCCAGAATTAAAACAATTTTTTGGAGAGACTTCTAAAAATGTAGTGCAGGCACTGATAGAAGGGCATTCAGTTGCAGTACAAGTGACAGGAATTGATTTATATGGGAGATTAATGGCATCCATTAAAATAGAGGAGATGAGATTAGACAGCCTGCTTGTAGCAAGAGGACTGGCTTGGGTTTATAAAAAGAACTGCAATGAAAAAATACTTTTTAGCTGCGAAGCGCTAGCACGATCAGAAGCTGTTGGATTATGGAAGTGTAAAAGGAATATACCTCCCTGAACATACAGAAGATTAAAACTAAAAAGCAAACGGCTTTATGAAACGTGCCGGTAAACGTTTCGATTTTACAATTTTAATTTATTAAAAATGGCAAAACAAAAAGGTATTATTAAACTGGAAGGTACTATCGGAGATATTACTTTCTACAAATCTCAGGACGGCTATTTGGCCAGAGAAAAAGGCGGAATTGACGCCAACCGAATTGCAAGTGACCCTGCGTTTCAGCGCACCCGTGAGAACGGAAGCGAATTTGGCGCTGCAGGAAAAGCAGGTAAAATGCTAAGGGTGGCACTGAGGGCATTGCTGCAAAATACTGCAGACAACAGGATGGTAAGCAGGCTTACCCAA
>JANXTN010000090.1 GCA_025352435.1 Ferruginibacter sp.
GTCTAACTGAGAGGAACCCATTAAAAATTCATCAACTTTTCTTGCACATTCCCGTCCTTCACTTATAGCCCAAACCACCAATGATTGGCCTCGCCGCATATCGCCTGCGGCAAATATTTTGGCTATATTAGTCTGATAATGTTTATCAGTTGCCTTTACGTTCCCTTTTTCATCTAATTCTATTGCTGATTGTGTTAGTAATCCTTCTTTTTGTGGATGCACAAAACCCATTGCAAGTAATGCAAGTTCGCAGGGTATTTTTCTTTCTGTACCGGATAACTCAATAAAATTTGCAGGTTTTCCATCTTCGGATATTTTCCACTCTAGGTCTACAATTTTTAAAGCTTTTAAATTTCCATTTTCATCAGCTATGAATTCTTTCGTGGCAGTAGCCCATTGTCTGTCTGCACCTTCTTCATGAGAAGAAGTGGTTTTTAATATCATAGCATATTCTGGCCATGGCATGAAAACGGTTCTGCTACTAGGCGGCATCGGCATCAATTCAAACTGTGTTATGCTTTTTGCTTTTTGTCTGTTAGCTGTGCCCACACAATCGCTTCCTGTATCTCCACCCCCAATTACCACTACATTTCTTTCTGTAGCTTTTAAATCTTCATCAATAGAGAGGGCTTTGCCTGCAACCCGTTTATTTTGTTGTGATAAAAATTCCATAGCAAAATGCACTCCTTTTATTCCTCTACCTGGGATATTTAAATCTCTCGGTATGGTAGAACCTCCTGCTAAAACAATTGCATCATATTCTCTTAATAAATCCGTAACAACAATATCAACGCCTACATTGGCATTGCAGGTAAAAGCAATTCCTTCTTCTTCCATGAATTGTATGCGTCTGTCTATCAGACATTTTTCTAATTTAAAATCCGGAATTCCGTAACGCAATAATCCTCCGGGCAAATCATTTCTTTCAAATACCATTACTGAATGACCGGCATAATTTAATTGTGCCGCGGCTGCCAAGCCAGCCGGACCACTCCCTATTACAGCAATCTTTTTATTAGTTCGGATGATGTTTGTTCTGGGTCGTACAAAATCCTTTTCAAATGCAAGCTCTATAATATGTTTTTCTATTTCTTCAATGGCAACAGCAGGTTGGTTTATTCCAAGTACGCAGGCGCTTTCGCATGGTGCCGGGCATAAGCGTCCGGTAAACTCCGGAAAATTATTAGTAGAACTTAATATCTCATATGCAATTTTCCATTCTTTATTATAAACTGCATCGTTAAACTCCGGTATGATATTTCCCAACGGACAACCGTTGTGACAAAAGGGTACGCCACAATTCATGCATCTTCCAGATTGTTCTTTTAATTTTTCTTCTGTGTATGGTAGCACGTACTCTTTATAGTCATTAAGTCGCTCCTCTACCTTTCTTTTTGGTGGGAGTTGTCGTGTGTGCTGTAAGAAGCCTGTAGTATTACCCATAATTATTTTATATTAACCGGTTGAAATTAGTAGCGAATAAATATTGAAATCAAAGGCTTATCCCTACAAATCCTACTTTAAATCAAACTTGTTTTAGCTTAATGAAAATGGACAAAATAATTGAAACATGATTGTGTTAGACCTTTTTTCTGACCTTCTTCCCATCCAAAACTTTTTTATAATCTTTAGGAAAAACTTTTAAAAAAAGTTGCAGTTGATTCTCAAAATCGTTTAATACAAATTTTGCAACACTGCTTTTTGTGTATTTAAAATGTTGTTCAATCATGCCATGTAAAATCTTTGCATCTTCTTCTGATAGTGGATCTATATCTACCATTTGTTTGTTACATACATCTAAAAATGCATGTTGCACATCATATATGTATGCAAGGCCGCCACTCATACCTGCAGCGAAATTTCTTCCTACAGCACCAAGTATTACAACATTTCCGCCCGTCATATATTCACACCCATGGTCACCAACACCTTCTACCACTAAATTTGCGCCACTATTGCGAACTGCAAAACGTTCGCCTGCCTGGCCTCTAATAAAACCGTGTCCACTTGTTGCCCCATAAAATGCAACATTACCTACTATGCTGTTTTCTTCGGGCACAAAACCTGCATTTGCAGATGGGTACACAATTAAAGTCGCTCCGCTTAAGCCTTTTCCAAAATAATCATTTGCATCGCCTTCAAGTTCCAGTGTTATCCCTTTGGTATTAAATGCACCAAAACTTTGACCTGCAGTTCCGGTAAATTTAAAATGTATGGTATCATCTGGTAAACCTTGTGCTTTGTACAGTTTGGTAATTTCGTTAGATAAAATTGCCCCAACCGTTCTGTCTGTATTCTTTATATTGAAGGATGCAAAAGTTTTTTCTTTCTTTTGTAAAGATTGTTTGGCGGTATCTACTAATCGCCAATCTAAAACATTTTCAAGCTCATGATTTTGTTTCTCCTGATTAAATAAACCAGTCTCTAATAATCTTCCCGGCATGGATGGAATAGGATTAAAAAGTATTGGCGATAAATCGAGTTTATTAAGTTTCCAGTGGTCAATATTTTCTTTTTGTATTAAGCAGTTAACCTGCCCCACCATTCCATCAACAGTTTTAAAACCAAGTTCTGCCATTATTTCCCGTAGTTCCTCCGTAAGAAAACGGAAGAAATTTATTACATGTTCTGCATCACCGGTAAAACGTTTTCTTAATTCCGGATCTTGCGTGGCCACACCAACAGGGCAGGTATTCAAATGACATTTGCGCATCATTATACATCCTTCAACGATGAGTGCAGCCGTTGCTACGCCCCATTCCTCGGCACCTAATAATGTTGCAATGGCAATATCTCTTCCCGTTTTCATTTGTCCATCGGCTTGCAATACAACACGGCTACGCAATTTATTTTTTACAAGTGTTTGATTGGCTTCTGCTAAACCAAGCTCCCACGGAAGACCGGCATGTTGGATAGAACTCAAGGAGGACGCACCCGTGCCACCATCATGTCCGGCTATTAAAATTACATCTGCTTTTGCTTTTGCTACACCTGCGGCAATGGTCCCTACGCCGGCTTTGCTGACGAGTTTCACATTTATTCTTGCGTTCCGATTAGCATTCTTTAAATCGAAAATAAGTTGCGCCAAATCTTCAATGGAATAAATATCATGATGCGGTGGTGGTGATATTAATCCAACACCCGGTGTGGCATGCCGCACTTTACCAATCCACTCATCTACTTTGTAACCCGGTAACTGTCCACCTTCACCGGGTTTTGCACCCTGGGCCATTTTTATCTGCAACTCATCTGCTTCTGTTAAATACAAACTTGTAACACCAAACCTGCCTGATGCAATTTGTTTTATTGACGAGCGCATGTTATCTCCATTAGGTAGTTTTTCATAACGCAATTCATCTTCACCACCTTCGCCGGTATTACTTTTGCCGCCAAGTTTGTTCATTGCAATAGCCAGAGTGGTGTGGGCTTCCCAGCTAATGCTACCAAAACTCATGGCACCTGTCGCAAAACGTTTATAAATATTTTCTGCAGGTTCAACTTCATCAATAGAGATAGAAGTGCAGACTTTTTTAAACTGAAGTAAACTTCTTAGTGTTGCTGCTCTTTCGCTTTGATCATTTACAGCCGTGGAATATTTTTTAAAAATGCTGTAATCATTCATTCTTGTAGCATACTGTAAAAGGTGAATGGTGGTTGGATTAAACAAATGAAATTCACCTTTGCGTTTCCATTGATAAACACCGCCCACCTGCAAACGATCATCGGGCATGGTTTTTTTACTGAATGCTACATAATGTTTTGCCAATGCTTCTTTTGCAAGACCATCAAGCGTTACACCTTCTATGCGACTGATCGCACCGGTAAAATAAGTGTCTACTAAGTTTTTATCGAGTCCAACTATCTCAAATGTTTGTGCACCCTGGTATGATTGCAAGGTGGAAATACCCATTTTAGAAAACACTTTTAGCAAGCCGTCGCACACAGCATTAATATAATTTTGGCGTAGATTTTCCCAATCTAAATTCGTTTGTAAAGTCCCATTGGCTTTCATGTTGCGTATAGATGCCATTGCTAAATACGGATTGATTGCTGTGGCGCCAAAACCAATCAAGCAGGCAAAATGATGCACTTCCCATACATCTCCGGCCTCTACAACAATGCCTACCTGTCCACGTAATCCTTTTTCTATAAGATGATGATGCACTGCCGAAGTTGCAAGCAAAGTTGGAATGGCCGCATGGTCGCTATCTACAGCTCTGTCACTTAATATCAACACTTCAAAACCATCGTGCACAGCATCTTCAGCGTAGCGACACAATCTTTCCAAACCGTATTTTAATGCGTTCACTTTTCCATCTGCACGAAAATAAGTTTGCAATGTTTTGCTTTGAAATTTACCGGTGTCTATACTTCTTAATTTTTCTAATTCTTTGCTGGTTAGTATGGGATGTTTCAATGCAACGGTATGACAGTCTTCAGGTTTCTCTTCTAATAAATCTCCATTGTTGCCTACGAAAGAAACCAAACTCATCACCAGTCTTTCTCTAATAGGATCAATAGGTGGATTGGTAACCTGAGCAAACAATTGTTTAAAATAGGAACTGATATGTTGTGGAATATTACTTAACACTGCTAAAGGAGTGTCTGTTCCCATCGACCCAATTGGTTCCTTACCTTCCAATGCCATCGGTTTTAAAATGGTGTCAATGTCTTCTGTAGAATAACCAAACGCTTTTTGATATTTTAGAATAGAAGCATCCGTTAAATGTGTAAATGCTACACGTGGTTCTTCAATTTCTTCCAGGCGGATTTTGTATTGATTGAGATATTTATCATAAGGTTTTTGGCTACAGATATTTTGTTTCAATTCTTCATCACTTATAATTTTACCTTGCTCTAAATCCACTACAAACATTTTCCCTGGTTGAAGTCTTCCTTTTTCTTTTATCAGTTTTGGATCAATGGGCAACACCCCGGTTTCACTTGCCATTATTACTCTATCATCTGTAGTTATACAATATCGGGAAGGGCGTAAGCCGTTTCTGTCAAGTGTAGCACCAATTATTTTACCATCAGTAAAGGAGATGGATGCAGGCCCATCCCACGGTTCCATGATGCTTGCATGAAATTCATAAAAGGCATGTTTTACAGGATCCATTTCTTCATTTCCATCCCAAGCTTCCGGTATCAACATCATCATAACCTGCGGCAGACTTCGTCCACATAATAGTAACAATTCAATCATATTATCCAGACAGGCAGAGTCTGATTGCTGTCCTGAAATAATTGGCAGCAACAAATTCATTTCTTCTTTAGTAAAATACGGTGTAGAAAAACGTTGCTCAACTGCTTTAAGCCAATTTAAGTTTCCCTGCAGTGTATTTATTTCTCCATTGTGTGCTATGTATCGAAATGGTTGAGCCAGTTTCCAGCTGGGAAATGTATTTGTAGCAAAACGGGAATGCACCAAACCGAACGCACTTATCATTTTTTTGTTGGACAAATCAGGAAAATAATTTCGTACCTGAGTGCTTGTTAGTTGCCCCTTATAAATGATAGTCTTGTATGAAAGGGAGGCTATGTAAAAACCAATACTGTCTTTATGAATAATATTATTGATAGTATGTGTTGCATAATTGCGAAGTACAAAAAGTTTGCGTTCAAATTCATCAGCATCTTTTATGTGGTCTGGCCTTGCAATAAAAACCTGTTCCATTTCCGGCTCAACACTTAATGCTGTAGGTCCAATATTTTCAGCATTTACAGGCACTTTTCTGTAACCGAGTATTTCTAAATGTAGTTTTGCTGCAGCCTTATTAAACATTGCACGAAATTCTTCTCTCAAACGTATTGATCTTGGAAAGAAAATAACACCTACTGCATATTTTGAAAATGCCGGTAACTGAATGCCTAGTTGCTGGCATTCTTCAAAAAAAAATTCGTGCGGCATTTGTATCAAAATTCCTGCACCGTCACCTGAGTTGTTCTCGCAACCACAGGCACCTCTGTGTTCCATATTTTCCAATACCGTGAGTGCATCATTAATGTGTTGATTTGATTTGATACCCTTAATATTGGCAACAAAACCAATACCACAAGCATCATGCTCAAATCGTGGGTGGTAAAGGCCTTTAGAAACTTCTGCTGTAATATTTTTTAGTTGATTCATTGTTGCACTTTCATTTTATTTTGGGGGATTAATGCTCTCCTTATACCAAATACCCAAATGCGTTATCGCCACTTTTTAATTCTGTATAATTAATATGATACGTGTTCAAATTTTTCAATAACATATCATAATCACTTTTTGATTTTAATTCAATACCAACCAATGCAGGCCCAGTTTCTTTGTTGTGTTTTTGCATGTATTCGAAACGGGTAATATCATCGTCAGCGCCCAATACATGATTTACAAATTCTTTCAGTGCACCAGGTCTTTGTGCAAAGCGAATAAGGAAATAATGTTTTAATCCTTCATATTGTAAACTGCGTTCTTTAATTTCCTGCATACGGTCAATATCGTTATTACCGCCACCAATAATGCAAACAATATTTTTACCTTTTATGTGCTCTCCATATTGATCTAATGCAGCTATGCTTAAAACACCTGCGGGTTCTGCAACTATCGCATCTTCATTGTATAATTGTAAAATGGTAGTGCACACTTTTCCTTCATCTGCCAGCAACATATCATCTAACACATCTTTACAGATAGAAAATGTAATATCGCCAACACGCTTTACTGCTGCACCATCTACAAAACGTTCTATATTTTGGAGTGTAACTGGATGCCCTGCTTTTAAAGCTTCATACATGCTGGGCGCACCTTTCGGCTCTACACCAATGATTTTTGTTTGGGGAGAAAATGTTTTAAAATACGAACCAACTCCTGCACTGAGACCGCCACCACCTACTGCCAGGAAGATGAAATCCAAAGCGGAACTACTGCCCCTCCTATCCTCCCCGCAGGGGAGGGAAATCTCGGAGATTGATGAAGGAGATTGGTTTGATTTGGTTTCGTTATTCTGTTTTTCTTGTTGATTATTAAATTGTTCAAAAATCTCTACTCCAACTGTTCCCTGTCCTTCAATAATTCTAAGATCATCAAAAGGTGGAATAAAAGTCATTCCCTTTTCTTCTGTATACTTCTTTGCGGCAACTGCACAATCATCAAAAGTATCTCCCACTAATTTTACTTCTATAAAATCTTCACCAAACATTTTGGTTTGAGAAATTTTTTGATTTGGAGAAATAACGGGCATAAAAACAACCCCCTTTATACCGAGTTTTTTACAACTGTGGGCAAAGCCCTGTGCATGATTGCCAGCACTTGCACATACTACACCTTGTTGCAATTGCTCAGGCAACAAACTGCTCATCATATTATAAGCACCACGTAGTTTGTACGAACGTACCACCTGAAGATCTTCTCTTTTTAAATAAATATTGCATTTGTATTTTTTAGAAAGATTTACATTTAGTTGCAATGGAGTTCTGTTTACTACGTTTTGTAACCGTTGCGCAGCTGCAGGAAAATCTAATAATATTTCTAATGTCGTGTTCATCTAAGATGTTGTAGTAATTGATTGCATATTGGTCATGGCCTCCCTAAGTTTAATGCCTATAATTTCTACCGGATGATTGCGAATTGTACTATTTACTCTTATCAATGTTTTATTATCTACACTTGCATCTTTTCCATTGTTAAAATTTTTTCCGATTACATCGGTATCCATTTTTTTCATGAAGTCTGCCAGCAAAGGTTTGCATGCATGATCAAACAAATAACAGCCGTACTCTGCTGTATCGGAAATGATCCTGTTCATTTCAAATAGTTTTTTACGGGCAATTGTGTTGGCAATCAAAGGAGTTTCATGTAAGGATTCATAATAGGCAGACTCTTCTTTTATCCCTGCTTCTACCATTGTTTCAAAGGCGAGTTCTACACCGGCTTTTATCATCGCTACAAACAACAATGCATTATCAAAAAATTCCTGTTCAGCAATTTTCATGTCACCTGCCGGTGTTTTTTCAAATGTTGTTTCACCGGTTGCTGCTCTCCAAGCCAATAAATTTTTATCATCGTTCGACCAATCTTCCATCATCGTTTTACTAAAATGCCCACTCATAATATCATCTTGGTGTTTTTGAAACAGGGGACGCATAATCGTTTTCAATTCTTCTGACAATTCAAAGGCTTTTATTTTTGCAGGGTTAGATAATCTATCCATCATTGCAGTAATGCCTCCTTGCTTTAGTGCTTCTGTTATTACTTCTACACCATATTGCACTAATTTAGATGCATAAGATTTTTCTATTCCTTTCTCTACCATTTTATCAAAACAAAGTATAGATCCCGTTTGTAACATGCCGCACAAAATTGTTTGCTCACCCATCAAATCACTTTTTACTTCTGCTACAAAAGAAGATTTTAAAACACCTGCTTTGTGACCGCCGGTGCCCACTGCATAAGCCTTTGCCTGTTCCAGTCCTTTTCCTTCAGGGTCGTTTTCCGGATGTACTGCAATTAAAGTCGGTACGCCAAAACCCCTTTTGTATTCTTCTCTAACTTCAGTGCCGGGGCATTTCGGTGCAACCATTATCACTGTTAAATCTTCTCGTATCTGCATGCCTTCTTCTACAATATTAAAACCATGCGAGTAGGAGAGGGTAGCGTTTTTTTTCATTAAAGGCATGATGGCTGTTACAACAGAAGTATGTTGTTTATCCGGTGTAAGATTCAGTACCAAATCTGCTGAGGGAATTAATTCTTCATAAGTACCCACTGTAAAATTGTTGTTAGTTGCACTTTTCCAAGATGCTCTTTTTTCTGTGATGGCTTCGCTGCGCAATGCATACGCTACATCCAAACCGGAATCTCTCAAATTTAATCCCTGGTTTAATCCCTGTGCGCCGCAGCCTACGATCACTATTTTTTTTCCTTTCAGTGTGTCTACTCCGTTTGTAAATTCATTGTTGTTCATAAATTCACAAACGCCCAGTTGGTTTAACTGTTCCCGGAGAGATAAGCTGTTAAAATAATTTGCCATTGTATATTGTTAGTTTGGTGTTTTTAAATTAGTAAGTTTATAAAAAAACTTTTGTTTTAACCGAGATTATAAGACGCTAGAGGCTTAGGTTTTAAAAAAAATTTTACATGGTAAACACTTCTTCATTTTTATTTAAAAATTTATTTTCCACTAATTCATCTGCAGGCGCTGATTGTTCATAGTATTTTAATTTCTCATGAAAGCCACTACTAGCTTTTATTATAGCTATTCTAGCGCTGCGTACAAATTCTATTAAGCCATAAGGTTCTAAAGCTTCCATTAGACCATCTGTTTCTTCTCTGTGGCCTGTGGTTTCAAAAACGGTGTAATCTTTTCTTATAACGATTGCCCTTGCGCCGTATTCTCTGAGTAATCTTTCTACTTTTACTTTTGCAACTATTTCGTCTGTAGGCACTTTATACAAAGCCATTTCCTGCCACACTAATTCGTCTTCAGTATTGTAAAATGCTTTTAAAACGTCCACCTGTTTTTCAATTTGGGTACAAAGTTTTCTCACTACATCTTCTGTTTCGTTTATTACAATAGTGAAACGATGTACGCTTTTTAATTCCGTTGGTGATGTGTTTAAACTATCCACATTTATTTTTCTTCTGCTGAAAATAATAGCAATACGATTTAATAAACCTATTTGGTTTTCGGTATAAACGGTAATGGTATATTCAGATTTGTTCATTGTTAACTATTTGTTTTTTATCTGCAGAAAAGGCTTTATTTCAATCTTATTTCACTCACACTACAACCCTGTGGTACCATAGGGAAAACATTGTTTTCTTTTCCTACCATTACCTCTAACAGATAAGCACCGTCAAAATCCAACATTGCTTGGATTGTGTTTTTTAAATCTTTTCTTTCGCTTACTTTTTTTCCTTCCATGTTATAAGCTGCTGCTACTTTTACAAAATCGGGGCTCTTAATATTTGTGAATGAATAGCGTTTTTCCATAAACAATTCTTGCCACTGCCGCACCATCCCGAGAAATTGGTTGTTAAGAATTATAATTTTTACATGAATATCACTTTGCATAATAGTGCCCAGTTCCTGAATGGTCATTTGTATGCCACCATCGCCAATAACCGCTACCACCGTGCTTTTTGGCACACCTACTTTTGCTCCAATAGCAGCTGGTAATGCAAATCCCATGGTGCCCAGGCCGCCACTTGTAATATTACTTTTGCTTTTATTAAATTTTGCATAACGGCAAGTTACCATTTGGTGTTGCCCAACATCTGTTACAATTATTGCATTGCCTCCCGTTATTTCATTCAGTGTGTTTATAACTTCACCCATTGTCAATTCTTCACTAATAGGATTGAGTTCGGGAATAATGCATTGTTCTTCTTCCTGTTTTGTAAAAGCTGCAAATTGTTGTAACCATGCTGCATGGTTTCCTTTATTTACCAGCGCAGTTAAGAGCGGTAAAGTCTCTTTACAATCTCCCCAAATGGCCACACTTGTTTTTATATTTTTATCAATTTCTGATGGATCAATATCTAAATGAATAACCTTAGCTTGTTTTGCATATTTATCCAACCGTCCGGTAACTCTATCGTCGAACCGCATACCTACTGCTATCAAAACATCGCATTCATTTGTTAAAACATTTGGACCGTAATTACCATGCATACCAAGCATTCCTACGCCAAGTTCATGGTCTGAAGGAATTGCACTGATGCCCATAATTGTCCAAGCTGCAGGTAGATTTCCTTTTTCTATGAATGCAATAAATTCTTTTTCTGCGTTTCCAAGAATCACCCCTTGTCCAAAAATTACAAATGGTTTTTTTGCTTCGTTGATTAATTTTGCAGCAGCAATAATGTATTCGTTTCTAATAATTGGTTTTGGTCTGTAACTGCGAATGTGTGTGCATTTAATGTAACTATCATAATCGAAAACCTGAAGCTGTGCATTTTTTGTGATGTCTATTAACACAGGTCCGGGCCGGCCACTGCGGGCAATATAAAATGCTTTCGAAAGCACAGAAGGTATTTCTGCAGCATCTGTAATTTGATAATTCCATTTTGTAACAGGTGTAGTAATATTTATGATATCAGTTTCCTGAAAAGCATCTGTACCAAGCAAGTGCGCAAAAACCTGACCTGTTATACAAACAAGTGGCGTACTATCTATCATTGCATCTGCGAGGCCTGTCACTAAATTTGTAGCACCCGGCCCACTTGTAGCAAATACAATCCCCGTTTTTCCGGTTGCACGTGCAAAGCCCTGCGCAGCATGTATTGCACCTTGCTCATGACGTACAAGAATATGATTTATTTTATCTTCAAAATCATATAATGCATCATATATTGGCATGATAGCACCGCCCGGATATCCGAAAATAATATTGGCTTCCTCCGCCATTAATGCTTCTAAAACCGCAACAGAGCCGGACACCGAAACTGTTTTATTAATAAGCTCATGTTGTTTTCTATCAGCTATTAATTCCATTATGAGTAGTTAAAATGTTACTGTAAAGATTTTTATGCAAAAACATCGCAATCATATTTAGGATTAAAAAGGATTGAATAGTTACCAACGATGCTACTCTAAATTTTTTATTACAATTTTTATTCGTCAGTAACACATCCCTCAGATGCATCCTTTACACACATTGCATATTTGTACAACACTCCCCTGGTAACTTTTAATAAAGGTTGTTGCCATTTATGTCTGCGCTCGGCAATAATTTCATCACTTACTTTTAATGTGATGGCTTTTGAAGGCACATCAATTTCTATCACATCGTCATCTTCAATTAATGCTATAAGCCCACCATTAAAAGCTTCAGGTGTTATATGTCCTACTACAAAGCCGTGACTACCTCCGCTAAATCTTCCATCAGTAATTAGCGCTACATCTTTCCCCAAACCTGCGCCTGAAATGGCTGATGTTGGTTTAAGCATTTCCGGCATCCCCGGCGCACCTCTTGGTCCTTCATATCTTATTACCACTACATCTCCTTTTTTTACCCTTCCCGATTCAATTCCTTTTACTAAATCCTTTTCTCCGTTAAACACTCTCGCAGGGCCTTCAAACCTTATTCCTTCTTTGCCACTTATTTTTGCTACGCTTCCCTTTTCTGCAAGATTTCCAAACAATATCTGTAAATGCCCTGTGGCTTTTATTGGAGTTTCTATGGGGTAAATAATCTTTTGGGTTTCAAAATTTATGGTTGAAATATTTTTCAAATTTTCAGCAACTGTGTTGCCGGTTACTGTTATACATTCGCCATGCAACATTCCTTCCTGTAGTAAATATTTCATTACAGCAGGTACACCGCCATGTGCATGTAATTCCTGCATCAGGTATTTTCCGCTTGGCTTAAAATCAGCAAGCACGGGTGTTTTATCGCTTATTCTCTGAAAGTCATCCTGTGTTATAACTACATCCACACTCTTTGCCATGGCTATTAAATGCAACACTGCATTTGTACTTCCGCCAAAAATCATAACGATAGTAATAGCATTTTCAAATGCTTTTTTCGTCATAATATCTTTTGGTTTGATATCTTTTTCTAATAATATTTTTATGGTTTTTCCTGCATCAAAACACTCATTTTTTTTATCTTGGCTGAGAGCAGGATTGCTAGATGAAAAGGGCAAACTCATTCCCATAGCTTCTATAGCACTAGCCATGGTATTTGCAGTATACATGCCGCCGCAAGCGCCGGCACCAGGGCAACTGTGCTTTATGACCTCTTTAAAATCTTCGGGAGTAATTGCGCCTGCAAGTTTTTGGCCCAAAGCTTCAAAAGCAGAAATAATATTTAAATCTTCGCCTTTATAATGCCCTGCCTCTATTGTTCCTCCATAAATCATTATTGATGGTCTGTTTAACCTGCCCATGGCCATGATAGATCCAGGCATATTTTTATCGCAACCGGGCAAGGCAATTAATCCATCATAATAAAAACCCCCACAAACCGCTTCTATACTGTCTGCAATTAAATCTCTACTTACAAGGCTGTAACGCATACCGTCTGTGCCGTTGCTTATGCCATCACTTATTCCAATTGTATTAAATATTAAACCGACCATGTCTTCGCTCCTTATACCTGCTTTCACAATTTTTGCTAAGTCATTCAAATGCATGTTACAGGTATTGCCATCGTAACCCATACTTGCAATTCCTATCTGCGGTTTTGCAAGATCCGCTTCTGTTAAGCCAATGCCATACAACATTGCCTGGGCAGCAGGTTGTGTTTCATCCTGCGTCAATGTTTTGCTGTATTTATTTAGCTCTATCATTTTAATTTTTGTAAGTATTATACTTGCACCAAACATTTTTTGTTTAATACTTCTATTTCCAACACACGGTTTTTGTAAGCCGTCTGAATTTTTTTACTAACTGAATTATTAAATGGAATTTTAAATTCATTTCCATCCAGACTTTCCCAACCAATTATTTCTGCAGCTGTACCGCAATAGAACACTGTATCTGCTGCTCTAAGTTCTTCAAGCGTAACTTGTTTTTCCGTTACTTCTATCCCTATCTCATCGCATATTTCTATAACCGTTGCTCTTGTAATTCCTGTAAGAATATTTCCCGGTGCAGGCGTAAATAATTCTCCATCTTTTTCATAAAAAATATTTGCACCCGGGCCTTCGGCTACAAATCCATTTACATCTGTTAGCAAAGCTTCGTCATAGCCATTATCTTTAGCTTCCTGGCAAGCCATAATAGAGTTTACATAATGCCCACTTATTTTAGCATGAATTTTAAAACCTTTAGGGTTGGGTCTCTGAAAAGTTGAAAGACCGACCTTCAGTAGACTGTCACCTAAATACGCTCCCCACTGCCATGCGGCCAAGAGAATATGAGATGTAGTTGCTTTTTGCAAACTCATATTTGGGGGACAAAAAACCAATGGGCGGATGTATGCATTTTCCAGATTATTTTTTTCTAAAAGTTGGTAAGTTGCTTTTATTAATTCCTCATTGGTCCACCGGTAAGGTATTCCTACTGCTTCGCAGGATGTTCTTAGTCGATCAAAATGTACATCCTGTTTAAAAACTTTAGTACCCTTCGCAGTTTTATATGATCGCATTCCTTCAAAAGCAGAATAACCATAGTGAAGACTTTGGCTATATAAATTCATTTTGGAATCTGCAGCTTTTACAAAATCTCCATCTAAATAAATAATGGTTTCTTCGTTGTAATACATATTTCTATCCTTGTTTTTCTATTTTTAAATAACCGTCGATTTTCTCAGCGCAATATTTTCCTCGTTCATGCCTTCATTTATATTTTTATTGATATAGTCTACAATAAATCCGCCCACTGTAGAAGTGAAATAAAAATCGATGGGTTCAATATCTTTTGTTACAATTTTATTATTTAAAGTCCATGCCACTGCGGCTCTTACCAATGCTGCTTCTTCAGCCATTCCAAGATGATCGAGTAACATGGCAGCAGATAAGATTGAGCCTATAGGATTGGCAATATCTTTTCCTGCTGCTTGAGGATAAGAGCCATGTATAGGTTCAAACAAAGCGGTTTTAGAACCAATTGAAGATGATGGTAACAAGCCTATAGAACCGCTTATGACACTTGCTTCATCACTTAAAATATCGCCAAACATATTTTCTGTAAGTATCACATCAAATTGTTTTGGATTAAGAATTATTTGCATGGCAGCATTGTCCACAAATAAAAAATCTACTGTTACATCAGAGTATGCGGTCGCAATTTCCTGAACCACTTTTCTCCACAAACGGGAGGTTTCCAAAACATTTGCTTTATCTACCAACGTAAGTTTCTTTCTTCTTTGATGTGCTACTTTAAATGCAAGATGTGCAATGCGTTCTATTTCTTCTTTTGAGTATTTGCATTCATCTGAGGCTATCGTGCCTTCTTCATTTGTTTCTTTTTTACCAAAATAAATGCCGCCGGTAAGTTCTCTGTAAATCACAAAATCCACTCCCTCAATAATGTGTGGTTTTAGTGGCGACAATGTATGCAGAGAAGGATATGAGGTAACAGGACGAATATTTGCATACAACTGCAATTTCTTTCTTAAAGCAAGCAAACCCTGTTCAGGTCTTACTTTGGCTGTGGGGTCGTTATCATATTTTGGATGGCCAATAGCTCCTAATAAAATGGCATCGCTTTTTAAACAAACGTCAATTGTTGCCTGTGGAAGAGGCTCTTCTGTTTTGTCGATGGCATCTGCACCAATGAGTGCTTCGGTAAAAATAAATTCCTTCTTAAATTGTTCACCAATAGCCTGCAGTACTTTGATTGACTGCGTTGTTACTTCAGGGCCAATTCCATCGCCCTTTAAAACAGCAATCTTAAATACGTTTTCTTTTGCTGTTAATAAAAGGTCACTCTCAATATTATTTATTGGTTGCTCCATGTAAAATTTATTTTGTTGATTTTTGCTCGTACTGCTCTATTTCAGTTTTTATACTTAACAAATAATCTATGTCATCATAGCCATTTAATAAGCATTCTTTTTTATAACTGTTTATTTCAAATGATTCAGTCTCTTTCGTTGTATCAATTGTAATCGTTTGCTTAGGCAGACTGATAGTTAACGTGGCCTCATTATTTTGTGCAAATATTTTTTCCAAAAAAGAATCTGTTACAATAACAGGTAAAACAGCATTATTTAAAGCATTGTTTTTAAAAATATCTGCAAAAAAGCTACTCACCACGGCAGTAAACCCATAGTCTTTCAACGCCCATGCCGCATGCTCTCTAGACGAACCGCAACCAAAATTTTTTCCTGCAACCAATATTGAACCTTTGTACTGCGGTTGATTTAAAATAAAATCTTTTTTAGGTTTTTCTTCATCATCATTTTCGTAACGCCAGTCTCTAAACAGATTTTTTCCAAATCCATCTCTTGTTGTGCTTTTTAAAAAGCGTGCAGGAATAATCTGATCTGTATCCACATTATCCATTTTTAACGGCACAAAAAAATCCTCTATAATTTCTAATGGTTTCATTTTTTTTATTTAAGCAAATCTCTTACATCAGTAATTTTACCCGTAATAGCTGCTGCTGCAGCCATTAACGGGCTTGCCAGTAATGTTCTTGCACCTGCACCTTGCCTTCCTTCAAAATTTCTATTGCTAGTACTAATACAATATTTACCTGCGGGTATTTTGTCTTCATTCATGCCAAGGCATGCACTGCAACCTGGTTGGCGTAATTGAAAACCTGCAGCTTTAAATATTTTATCTATCCCTTCCTCCATTGCCTGGCGTTCAACCTGTTTGCTTCCTGGCACAATCCATACTTCTACATCTGCCGCTTTCTGTTTTCCTTTTACAAAATTTGCAACGAGCCTAAGGTCTTCTATGCGACTGTTGGTGCAGCTTCCAATAAAAACGTAATCTATTTTCTGTCCTTTTATTGCACAGCCTTCCTGTAATCCCATGTAGGTTAATGCTTTTTTAAAAGCAGGTTTCTCATTCACTGTAAAGGTGTTTTCAGCGGGAATAAAATCATTAATTCCTATGCCCATGCCTGGGTTGGTGCCATAAGTAATCATTGGTGATATGTCGGCAGCGTTAATATTTATTTCTTCATCAAACACTGCATCATCATCGCTGAATAATTTTTTCCATTCATTTAATGCATTTGTCCATGCATCATTTTTTGGCGCAAAAGGCTTTCCTTTTAAATAATTAAATGTCGTTTCATCGGGTGCAATCAAACCGCACCTAGCACCCATTTCTATACTCATGTTGCACACAGTCATTCTCGCCTCCATCGATAAATTTCGGATGGTACTCCCTGCATATTCCACAGCAAAACCTGTAGCACCACTTGCTGATATTTTTGATAAAATATAGAGCACAATGTCTTTGGAAAAAACCCCTTTATTCAATTCGCCATTTACATTTATGCGCATTTGTTTTGGCTTTGTTTGCAACAAACATTGGGTAGCAAAAACCATTTCTACTTCGCTTGTACCAATACCGAATGCAATGCAGCCAAAAGCTCCGTGGGTGCTTGTATGGCTATCTCCACATACTATGGTCATCCCCGGCTGTGTTATGCCGAGTTCAGGCCCAATCACATGCACAATTCCTTGGTACAGATGCCCTAAACCATACAATTCAATATCATTTTCTGCACAATTATTTATCAGCGTCTCAACCTGTATTCTGCTTAAGTTTTCTTTGATTGGTAAATGTTGGTTAACGGTAGGAACATTGTGATCTGCAGTTGCAACAATTTGTTTTGGTCGAAAAATTTTTAGCCTTCTTTCTTTAATACCAGCAAATGCCTGTGGACTTGTTACTTCGTGTATTAAATGTTTGTCAATGTATAACACCGATGGCCCATCGTTAATAGTTTTGACGATGTGCTTATTCCAGATTTTATCAAATAATGTTTGTCCCATGTTTTATGTATATGCTACCATTGTGTGTTGTTTCCCCATCGCATCTAAGTCTTCATCATTTACTTCCTTTTTATTATCAGCTACGTTTAAGAAAGTTTCATAAAGTCTGTCTACGTCATTCCTGTTAAATTGAAAACCCAGTTTCTGAAAACGGAATGCCAGAGCACTTCTTCCGCTCCTTGCAGTAAGAACAATTTTTGAACTGTCCGCACCTACCTCTAATGGATTAATAATTTCATACGTAAGCGCATCTTTCAAAAATCCATCTTGATGAATGCCGGAAGAATGAGAAAATGCATTACTGCCTACAATAGCTTTGTTTGGTTGTACAGGCATGCGCATTACATCAGATACGACACGGCTTAAAGGATTTAGCTGAGTGCTGTCAATACCTGTATAAAAGCCCATTGTTTTGTGTTGTTTAATAATCATTGCTACTTCTTCCAATGAAGTGTTACCTGCTCTTTCACCAAGTCCGTTGATGGTACATTCAATTTGCCTTGCACCATTTATTATTCCTGCTATAGAATTGGCTGTAGCCAAACCCAAGTCGTTATGGCAATGGCAGGATATTATTGCTTTGTCAATATTGGGAACATTGTTTGCGAGGTAAGCTATTTTTTCACCGTATTGGTGCGGTAAGCAATAGCCTGTTGTATCAGGAATATTTACAGTGGTAGCTCCGGCTTTTATAACAGCCTCAATAATTCTAGCCAAATATTCATTGTCTGTACGACCTGCATCTTCAGCATAAAACTCCACATCATCCACAAAGTTTTTCGCCCATTTTACTGCTTGTACAGCCCTTGCTAAAATCTCCTTTTGCGTAGCGTTAAATTTAGCTTTTATATGAAGGTCAGATGTGCCGATGCCTGTATGTATTCGTGGGCGTTTGGCATATTTAAGCGCTTCAGCCGCTACTTCAATATCTTTTTGTACTGCTCTTGTAAGTCCGCAGACGATGGCGTCTTTAACGACCTTGCATATCTCATTAACAGAATGAAAATCTCCCGGAGATGAAATCGGGAAACCGGCCTCAATTATATCTACACCCAAGGCTTCTAATTGCAGCGCAAGGTCTACTTTTTCCGTGCTGTTTAATTTGCAGCCCGGAACTTGTTCGCCGTCTCTTAAAGTAGTATCAAAAATGAAAATTTTATTTTCTGCCATAGTATTTAGTTATTGGAGGCGTTGATGAACAGACACTTTCGTAATTTTGACATATTCTAAAACTACTCTGCTAATAATCTAGAATAAAATCTTAATTGAAATAAACTACGATGTTTAAAAAGCCGCTTTAGGCTGTCAAACCCTGTTTACATGGGGTTTTGCAAAAAATATTTTACGATGTCAAACAGTAATAATGATTCACTTTTTTTATTGGTAAAATCACTCACTTCTGCAGAAAAGCGGCATTTTAAATTGTATACGCTGCGCAACCAATCAAATACAGAGGCGAAATTTGTTCAACTATTCACTGCATTGGACGCAGCAAAAGAATACGATGAAGAAGTTTTTTTGAAAAAAATATCTGTCATAAGTCGTCAGCAATTACCGAATATTAAGGCACACCTTTACGGAGTATTGCTTGTTGCTCTGCGACTATTGCATGGAGAAAAAAATACAGAAATACAGATAAGAGAACAGATTGATTTTGCAAGAATACTTTATAACAGAGGCTTAATATTTCAGGCATTAAAAATTTTGGATAAAGTAAAAGTTGTTGCAAAGGCAAACAGTCATTTTATTCTTACGCAGGAAATTCTTCAATTTGAAAAAGATATTGAATCGAGGCATATTACCCGAAGCTTGAAAGGCAGGGCGGGTATGCTTATAAGCGAAACTGATTTTGTTTTAAAACAGATAAATGAAGTAACTCATTTATCAAATATTGCTTTAGGTATGTATGAACTCTATCTCGAAAACGGACACGTTAAAGATGAAAAACAAAGTAAAGAGATTGAGCAAATCTTCAAAAAAAATATTAAAGATATAAACGAGAAGCAAATAAGTTTCTTTGGAAAAGCATATCTACACCAGAGTTATTGCTGGTACTATATTATACAGCTGGATTTAAGCAGATATTATTGGCACGCTCAAAAATGGGTTAAACTTTTTGAAGATTTTTCCGAGGCCAAAAAAGATGATCCTTTTCTTTACATAAAAGCCATGCATAATTTACTTAATGCACTTTTTATAACAGGAAATCATAAAAAGATGAGTAAAGAGTTAGTAGTGTTTGAGGAGTTTTTTACTTCTGCAGGTACGTTTAATCAAAACTTGGAAATTCAAACTTTTGTTTATTTATACACTGCTAAGATAAATATGTATTTCTTAGAAGGAACCTTTACTGAAGGTCTTTTGCTTGTTCCAATAATTGATAAAAAATTAAAAGAATATGCTCAATATATAGATATGCATAGGGTACTAGTTTTTTATTACAAGCTAGCAAGTTTGTATTTTGGATCAGGTAAAAATGAGGAAGCAATTTTTTACTTAAATAAAATAATAAATTTGAAAGTAGGGCAGCTTAGAACAGATATTCAATGCTTTGCTCGTTTGCTTCATTTAATAGCACATTATGAATTGGGTAATATGGATCTCGTAGAGTACTTAATTAAATCTGTTTATAGGTTTTTATCAAAAATGGAAAACCTGGATGCAGTGCTTTTAGAAATATTTTTATTTTTAAGAAAATCATTATCCTCCCGTCCCCAAGATTTAAAAAAGGCATTTATTGTTTTGAGAGAAAATTTACAAAAAACAACAAATGATAAATATAACCGTCGATCTTTCCAATATCTTGATATTTTAAGTTGGCTTCAAAGCAAGATAGATAATGAGCCGGTTCAGAATGTTATCAGAAGAAAATTTTTAAATAGTCAAAATAGAGGTGCTAATTAGCTACACGCAATTTTTTCTTGTGCCGTGTTTTTTATTTACAATTTTTATTTACTTTTGCAGCCCCAAATAGTTCTTTTGAATAATCCTTACATGAAAATGTATGGATTGGGAGTATCACCATAAGGCGATACGTTATCACCAAAAAAATAAAAATATGGCTAAAGAAATTACCGGCTATGTAAAACTCCAATGTAAAGGAGGACAAGCCAACCCTGCACCACCAATTGGGCCTGCATTGGGTTCTAAAGGTATAAACATCATGGAGTTCTGTAAGCAATTCAACGCTAGAACCCAAGACAAACCTGGTAAAATATTACCGGTTCTCATCACAGTTTATGGTGATAAGTCTTTTGAGTTTGTAATTAAAACTCCCCCTGCTCCAGTACAATTAATGGAAGCTGCTAAAATTACCAGCGGTTCCAAAGAGCCTAACCGTGTAAAGGTTGGTAAAGTAACTTGGGCGCAGGTAGAAGAAATTGCGAAGGATAAAATGCCTGATCTTAATGCTTTTACGCTTAACAGCGCAATGAGCATGGTTGCAGGAACTGCTCGTAGTATGGGTTTAACTGTAGAAGGTAAAGCACCTTGGGAAAATTAATTGTCAACCAAAAAACTTTTTAAAAAATGATTACTAAAAAAAGAAAATTAGCAAATGCTAAGGTTGACGCTAACAAGGCTTATACCCTAAAGGAAGCATCAGCTCTAGTAAAAGATATTAATACAACAAAATTTGATAGCTCTGTAGATTTACACGTTCGTTTAGGGGTAGATCCTAAAAAAGCTGATCAGGCAATTCGTGGTACAGTTTCCTTGCCACACGGTACAGGTAAAACAAAATCTGTTTTGGTACTTTGTACGCCAGATAAAGAAGCAGAAGCTACAGCAGCAGGCGCTGACTTTGTAGGTTTGGATGAGTTTATTGCAAAAATTGAAGGTGGTTGGACAGATGTTGACGTTATTGTAGCTACTCCGTCTGTTATGCCTAAAATGGGTAGACTTGGTAAAGTACTTGGACCACGTAACCTTATGCCGAATCCTAAAACTGGTACTGTAACAAATGATGTTGCAGGGGCAGTTAAAGATTTGAAAGGTGGTAAAATTGCATTTAAAGTAGACAAAGCAGGTATCATACACGCATCTATTGGTCGTGTAAGTTTTGCTCCTGAAAAACTGGTCGAAAATTCAATGGAGTTTATAAATGCGCTTATTAGATTAAAACCGGCTACTTCTAAAGGGACATACCTTAAAGGCGTAAGCATGGCTAGCTCTATGAGTCCTGGTATTTTGGTTGATACTAAATCTGTTCAAAACTAAAAACCTCACCCGTCCTCTCCAAAGAAGAGGTGAAGGATTAAAAATAATTGAAATGACAAAACAAGAAAAAAATGATGTGATAGAAGTGCTGAAAGGCAAGTTCTCTCAATACAGTAATTTTTATATTACAGATACAGAAAGTCTTTCTGTAGCACAAATAAGTACACTTCGTAACCATTGCTTTGATAAGCAGGTGGAAATGAAAGTCGCAAAAAATACCCTCATTAAAAAAGCATTGGAAAGTATTGATGCTGAAAAATATGCGGGTGTTTTTGATTCTTTGCATAAAGTAACCGCATTGATGTTCAGCGAAAATCCGAAAGATCCAGCTGTAATACTTGCAGGTTTCCGCAAAGCAAATAACAACGAAAAACCAGCGCTAAAAGCTGCATTCATCAACGGTGATGTATTTACCGGAGATAACCAATTGAAAGCGTTGACAATGATCAAAACCAAGAATGAACTTATTGGTGAAGTTATTGGATTGTTGTTGTCACCAATACAAAGAGTAATGGGTGCTTTGCAAAATAAAGATGCAGCTAAAGAAGTGGTAGCTGAAGAAGCTCCTGCAACAGAAGAAGCTCCGGTAGAAACTGCACCTGTTGAGGCTGCAGCACCAATTGCTGAAACACCGGCTACAGAAGCTACTGCAGAAGAAAAGCCTGCAACTCCTGAAGCATAATTTTTAAAAATCATTACCTGGCCGGATGGTTAAATAAAAGGCAGATAAATTTTTTTAAAACTCTCCGTCGGATCCTTAAATGGACATGAAGCCGGAAAAAAACAAAACATCATGGCAGAAATTAAAACACTTGCTGAAAGTTTAGTAAACCTAACAGTAAAAGAAGTACAAGAATTAGCTGAATTCTTAAAATCAGAATACGGCATTGAACCGGCTGCTGCAGCAGTTGTTATGAGCGCAGGCGATGGCCCAGCGGCAGTAGAAGAGAAAACATCTTTTGATGTTATCTTGAAAGCAGCAGGTGCTAATAAATTAGCTATCGTAAAAATCGTTAAAGATCTTACAGGTCTTGGTTTGAAAGAAGCTAAAGATTTAGTTGATGGTGCTCCAAAAGCAATTAAAGAAGGTGTTGATAAAGCAACAGCAGAAGAACTTAAAACTAAATTAACTGATGCAGGTGCTGATGTTGAAATAGCTTAATTCTTTTAATATATTTTTAAAAGCTCCGAAGTAATTCGGAGCTTTTTTATGCAATTATTACCCTGAATAAAAACGTAATAAATTGTCAATGAGTAAGTATAAAAAATTAACTTGTAATTTGAAAGTAAATATGTAATTTTCAACTACTATTAACAAATTTAAAAACAACAATTATGAGCGACGAAATTATTAAAGAAGAAGAAGGTTTTTTTGATAAGCTAAAAGATAAGGCTTCTGAACTTGCAAATAAAGCAGGGCATGTTTGGGACGATGCAACAAATAAAGCCGAAGACATTTGGGATAAAACAAAAGACAAGGCAGAAGATGCATGGGAAGCCACAAAAGACAAAGCCGAACAATTGAAAGAAACTGGAGAAAAAAAATTTGATGATCTCCGTGGTCATTCGCATGATCCTCTAGAAAATGCAAAGGACAAGGTTGAAAATACTGTAGATGCTGCGTCTAATAAAGTGGACGAACTAAAAAATGATGTCCATGGAAAAGCGTTGGAAATAAAAGAAGATGCTTTGAAAGAGCAGACCACCCGAGATGCAAATGCTAAAGACGGTTTTAGTAATATGTAATTCTTATAGATGATTCTACTAAAAGCTTTCAATAAATGGAAGCTTTTAGTGTTTTTATAAATGCCTAACTCAAAATTTCTGAAGTGACGTATCGGGTGAGTAAGGGCTTCTTATATTTCAAGAAAAACCTTTCTCAAACTTCCTGCCAAAAACAATATTTTTCGCAATTAGTATATTTTTATTTCTTACATTTGCAGTCCTTAAATTAAATTTGTAGCGCAAGCTCTATTTTAACTGCAAGGATCTTCACTAAACGTTTTAATTAATATATGTCTGCAACAAAAACAAATGCTGCTAAGCGTATCAACTTCGGAAAGGTTGAACTCATAGCGGAACAACCCGATTTGCTCGGTATCCAGATTCAGTCTTTTAAGGACTTCTTTCAATTGGAAACCACGCCTGATAAGCGTAACGTGGAAGGATTGTTTCGTGTGTTCAAAGAGAACTTTCCTATAAGTGATACCCGGAACATTTTCGTATTGGAATTTTTAGATTACTTCGTAGACCCACCACGCTATTCTATAGATGAGTGTATTGAAAGAGGATTAACTTATGCCGTTCCATTAAAAGCCAAGCTTCGCCTTAGCTGTAATGATGAAGAGCATGTGGATTTCCAAACAATTGTACAGGATGTATTTTTAGGGAATATTCCTTACATGACACCTCGTGGTACCTTCGTAATTAACGGTGCAGAACGTGTAGTTGTTAGTCAGCTTCACCGTTCACCTGGTGTATTCTTTGGGCAGTCTATTCACCCGAATGGTACCAAAATTTTCTCTGCTCGTGTAATTCCTTTTAAAGGTGCGTGGATGGAGTTTGCAACAGACATTAATAATGTAATGTTTGCTTACATTGACCGTAAGAAAAAATTCCCTGTTACTACTTTATTACGTTCTATCGGTTTTGAAACTGATAAGGACATATTGGAATTGTTCGGTATGGCTGATGAGGTAAAGGCAGATAAGAAAAATCTTGAAAAACAAATAGGCAAACGCCTTGCTGCGCGTGTACTACGTACATGGGTGGAAGATTTCGTGGATGAAGATACCGGTGAAGTTGTGTCTATCGAAAGAAACGAAATTATTCTTGAAAGAGATACTGTTTTGGACGAAAGCAACATCGCTACAATTCTTTCTGTAGAAGTGAAAAATGTTTTCATACAAAAAGAAGAAGTAAGTGGCGATTATTCTATCATCTACAATACATTAAATAAGGATACTTCTAACTCTGAGTTGGAAGCTGTTCAACATATATACAAACAACTTCGTGGTGCTGATGCACCGGATGATGAAACCGCACGTGGTATCATTGATAAATTGTTTTTCAGTGATAAGCGTTACGATTTAGGAGAAGTTGGTCGTTATAAAATCAATCGCCGTCTTGGTCTTGATTTCCCGATAACTAAAAAAGTTCTTACAAAAGACGATATCATTGCGATCATTAAAACCCTCGTTGCCCTTACAAACGGTAAGAGTGAAGTAGATGACATTGATCATTTAAGTAACCGTCGTGTACGTACTGTTGGTGAACAATTGTATGCTCAGTTTGGTGTTGGTCTTGCCCGTATGGCACGTACTATACGTGAGCGTATGAACGTAAGAGACAATGAAGTATTTACTCCGGTGGATTTGATTAATGCGAGAACGTTGTCTTCTGTTATCAACTCTTTCTTTGGTACTTCTCAGTTGAGCCAATTCTTAGATCAAACCAACCCTTTAAG
>JANXTN010000091.1 GCA_025352435.1 Ferruginibacter sp.
TACTTTATCAGCCATGGGCAAAGTCTGTTTGTAAATTTCTCCTCCCCCGGTTATAAAAATTTCTTTTGCATTCGTTTCGTAAGCAGTTTTAATTGCCTCTTCAATATTAGTTGTGGTAATCGTATTTTCAGCCCGCCAATTTGGGTTACTTGTTACAATGATATTTGTCCTGCCCGGCAGAGGTTTACCTACTGCTTCAAAAGTTTTTCTGCCCATAATTACAGGCATTCCCCAAGTTGTGTTTTTAAAAAATTTAAGGTCTTCCGGCAAGTGCCATAACATTGCATTCCCTTTTCCTATTGCATTATTCTCAGATGCCGCCACTATTAATGAAACCATGTATTCTATTTTTTGTTAAGACCAGAACCGGACTGTTAATTCTCGTGAATCAGTCCTTGGTCTTTTGTCTTGTATCTAAAATCTAACATCTTGTATCTACACAGCCACCGGCGCCTTAATTCCCGCATGAGATTGATAATTAACCAACTCAAAATCCTCATATTTAAAACTGAAGATATCTCTTACCTCAGCATTTAATTTTATTTGTGGTAAAGCAAATGGCGTCCTTTCCAATTGCAATTTGGCCTGCTCAAAATGGTTACTGTATAAATGAACATCACCAAAACTATGAACGAAATCTCCGAGATCCATGTCACAAACCTGAGCGATCATCATGGTAAGCAATGCATACGATGCAATGTTAAAAGGGACTCCAAGGAAAACATCTGCGCTGCGCTGATATAACTGGCAACTTAATTGTCTTCTGTTATTTTCATCCGGTGCACTGGTATAGAACTGAAACAAACAATGGCAGGGCATTAAATTCATTTTTGGAAGATCGGCTACATTCCACGCAGTTATAATAATTCTCCTACTATCCGGATTTGTTTTTAGCTGATGAATTACGTCTTTAACCTGGTCTATTTCCACACCGTTTGCTGCTTCCCAACTTCTCCACTGTTTGCCGTAAACAGGACCGAGATCGCCGTTTTCATCTGCCCATTCATCCCAAATTTTTACATCGTTTTCTTTGAGATAGGCAATATTTGTTTCGCCCTTTAAGAACCAGAGAAGTTCGTGAATGATGCTTCTCATGTGTACCTTTTTGGTAGTAACTAAAGGAAAACCTTCCCGCAGATTAAACCGCATTTGATAGCCAAACATACTGCGTGTTCCAGTACCTGTTCTGTCACTTTTGTCTGTACCGTTTTCAAGAATATTTTTAAGCAGAGAAAGGTATTGTTGCATGTGTGCAAAATAATGCATTTCCGCCAACCGACCGCTGACCTCAGACGATGGACCACCGACGATGTGCGACAATCAATGATTTTCCTTTTTTTAAGAAGAAAATAATTACAACTCAACGGAAGATGAATAGAATTCTCAAGGTATTGTTGCAGCCTCATAATCGATTGTCTATCGCCGATCGTCAATCCTCATTCGCTAACTTCGCAGCATGGATCAATTATTTACTTACGAACAACTTTCCTCGTTCTCAAGAAGTATATTTTTAAAAATTGGCTGTTCAGAAAATGATGCAACTGTAGCTACCGAAAGCCTGCTGAGTGCCGATTTAAGAGGTATTGACAGCCATGGCGTTGCACGGATGGTTGGGTATGTTCGTTTATGGGAAGCGCAACGTGTAAATGCAAAGCCTAGTATAAAAATTATTCATGAAACTCCATCAACAGCAGTTGTAGATGGCGACGCCGGACTTGGACTTGTGGTAGCGCCATTTGCCATGCAGGTGGCTATTGAAAAAGCAAAAAATGTGGGTACAGGTTGGGTAAGCGTACAAAACAGCAATCATTATGGAATTGCAGGTCACCACTCTATGATGGCGCTGCCACATGATATGATCGGTATTTCTATGACGAACGCTTCAGCATTGGTGGCACCTACTTTTAGCAAGGATAAGATGCTTGGCACAAATCCGATTGCAGTAGCGATACCTGCGGGAAAAGAAGCTGCTTTTGTGGCTGATTTTGCTACGACCACAGCAGCTAATGGAAAATTAGAAATCCTTCAAAGAAAAAACAAGCCGGTGCCTGCAGGCTGGGTGCAAACGAAGGAAGGAGGCGAAAGCTTAAATGCCCATGAATTAAAAGATGGCGGTGCATTACTACCCCTAGGCGGCAACAGAGAAGGCAGCAGCCATAAAGGTTACATGCTAGGTAGCATTGTAGATATTTTTTCGGGAGTGCTCAGCGGTGCAAATTATGGTCCCTGGGTTCCGCCTTTCCCTGCATACATTCCTATGCCGCCAAACCTGCCGGGCAAGGGTATCGGTCATTTTTTTGGCGCTATGCGCATAGATGCTTTTAGACCCGCAGCAGATTTCAAAAAAGATATGGACCAATGGATACAGGCATTTAAAAACGCAACTCCTGTAAATGAAAATGAACGAGTTATTATTCCTGGTGAGCCAGAAGCGGAATTTGAAAAAGAAAGAAGAGCCAATGGTATTCCTCTTGGCGCATCAGTAGTAGAAAGCCTTAGAGACCTTGGTTTAAAATTTAATATAGAATGGCACTCATAAAGCGATACCAAGCTTTTTATAAATAAAGCTCATCAACCAGGCTGGACCGATCATTAAAAACTGAATATCTTTTAAAAACGAAGGTTTTTTGCCTTCAATTTTATGCCCATAAAACTGTCCCACCCATGCCAGCACAAATATGAGTACTGAAAAAAGCCATAGGGGCATTATCCCACTTTTTTCAATCAGATAAGCGAAAAACATACAAACGCCCAGATAAAAAAACATTCCTAATGATAAGCTTGCTGAGAGAGATAAATAATAGAAAAGAACAACTACACTCATTATTACCCCAATGTTGAGTTGATAGGCACCTATGTAAAATGGAAGTTTTATTGCATACAACATTCCTAAAATGGAGAATACAATTGAAGGAACACAAATCCAATGAATAAGTTTATTTGTTTCATTTTTATGGCTTTCTCCGTATTCATTCAACCAATCGTAAATTGTTCGCATATATGAATATTGTAGATGAAAGGTAATTATTCAATAGAAAAAAAACTAATTTTTTACATACAGCACAATAATATCAACTGAACCTACGTTTTACATTTGGTTTTTCATAGGATATTGGATTAATACGGGCTGCGATTTCCATCACGGCCCCTTTTTTTGCCCATAACCGAAAAAAGCACCCCCGAAAGGATGCTCTTATATATTCATTACGAATAACCTAGATTATTAACATAGAATCTCCATAACTAAAGAAACGGTATTTATCTTTAATTGCTTTTTTATAAGCTTCCATCATTAAATCATAACCGGCAAAAGCACAAGCCATAATTAATAAGCTCGTTTTTGGCAGGTGAAAATTTGTTACCAATGAATCTGCTATATTAAAATTGTATGGCGGGTGAATAAAGTTATTCGTCCATCCTTCAGAAGGCTTAAGCATTCTTTGCGCAGTGTATGAAGTTTCCATTGCACGCATTGTTGTTGTACCAATACTGCAAATACGATTGTTTTTCTCTCTTGCCTTATTCACAATGCCACAAGCTGTTTCATCTATCTTATAATATTCAGCATCCATTTTATGTTTGCTTAGGTCTTCCACTTCAATGGGTCTAAAGGTTCCTAAACCGGTGTGTAGGG
>JANXTN010000096.1 GCA_025352435.1 Ferruginibacter sp.
GTGCACGAGATGAGTACACGGGAAAAGATGCTGTTTTTTTAGATGCAAATGAAAATCCTTTTGGGGAACTAAACCGCTATCCTGATCCACACCAAACTGCACTTAAAGAAAAATTAAGCAGTGTAAAATCGATTCCTTCAGAAAATATTTTTATTGGAAACGGCAGCGATGAGGTTATAGATATTGCCTACAGAACTTTCTGCGAACCGGGGAAAGACAAAGCACTCACCTTCTCTCCTACTTATGGAATGTACGATGTATCGGCCGCCATTAATAATATTGAATTAATAAAAATCCCATTGACGGAAAATTTTCAGATTGACTTTGAAAATTTAAGAAAATATATTGAAGATGAAAATTTAAAACTCATTTTTGTTTGTTCACCAAATAATCCGTCTGGAAATATCTTAGATAATATTGTAGACATTTTGCAGAGTTTTACAGGAATTGTTTTTATAGATGAAGCTTACATTGATTTTAGTGAAAGTGAATCTTTTTTAGGAAAATTAAGTTCGTATCCTAATCTAATTATTTCACAGACTTTTAGTAAGGCCAGAGGATTAGCCGCTGCAAGAGTAGGTACCGCATTCGCTTCCAAAGAAATAATCAATTTATACAATAAGGTGAAGCCACCATATAATGTGAGCAAACTTAATCAGGAAGCGGCTTTGCAGTCGTTGGAGAATGGAAAAGGTTTTGAAGAAAATAAGATTATTATTTTAGAGCAGAGATTATTTTTACAAAGAGAACTAAGTGACATTAAGTTTATTAAAAAAATCTATCCAACCAATGCAAACTTTATGCTCGTGGAAGTTAATGATGCTGATAAAGTTTACAATGAATTGGTAAACCAAAAAGTCATTACTCGCAATAGAAACAGTGTTGTAAAAAACTGCATCAGAATAACTGTGGGAAGTGAAGAAGAAAATGCAAAGTTGATCTTTGCTTTGGAAAAGATTTCTTCAAGTCTACAATAATGTATGCATCAGATATTTTAAAATAGCTTTTTCAAACAACTAAAGAAGAAGATTGCAAAGTTAATAACTCTCCTTTTTCTCCCTTTTTCTTCTTTTTCTTCTAGCCAAAACAAGTTGTAGTAAAGTTGAAAGACAAAAAAATTATATAAAACAATGAAAAAAGTACTTTTTATAGACAGAGATGGAACATTGGTTATTGAACCACCCATCGATAACCAGTTGGATTCGTTGGAAAAATTAGAATTCTATCCCGGAGTATTTCAATACTTGTCACGCATTGCAAAGGAATTAAATTATGAATTGGTGATGGTAACTAACCAAGATGGATTAGGTACTAATTCATTTCCTGAAGAAAATTTTTTGCCTGCACAAAATAAAGTCATCAACGCTTTTAAAAATGAAGGAGTCATTTTTGCAGATATCATTATTGACAAAACAATGCCTGCAGAAAATGCCCCTACCCGCAAACCCGGAACTGCATTGCTTACACAGTATATGAATGGTAATTATGACCTTAAAAATTCTTATGTGATTGGGGACAGGATGACGGATGTTCAGCTTGCAAAGAACCTTGGTTGTGGTGCAATCTTTTTAGGAGAAAAAAATGAAGATGCAACATTGAGTACAAAAGAATGGGCTACCATTTATTCGTTCTTAAAAAGTCAGCCAAGAAAGGCAACGGTAATAAGAAAAACAGATGAAACAAATATTGAGGTAACGATCAACTTAGATGGTACAGGAAAAAGTGCATTAAACACCGGTTTAGGTTTCTTTGATCACATGCTTGAGCAAATTGCAAAGCACGGAAATATGGATATATCTGTGGAAGTAAAAGGGGATTTACATATTGATGAACACCACACAATAGAAGATGTTGCCATTACATTAGGAGAAACATTTTTAAAAGCTTTGGATAATAAAAAAGGTATTGAGCGATATGGTTTTTTGTTGCCAATGGATGATTGCTTAGCGCAGGTAGCTATTGACTTTGGTGGCAGACCATGGCTTGTATGGGATGCAGTTTTCAACAGAGAAAAAATTGGAGAAATGCCTACAGAAATGTTTATGCATTTTTTTAAATCTTTCAGCGATAATGCTAAATGTAATTTGAATATAAAAGCGGAAGGCGAAAATGAACACCATAAAATAGAATCAATATTTAAAGCCTTTGCAAAAGCAGTAAAAATGGCCGTAAGCAAAACAGATAATTTTTCTATCCCAAGTACAAAAGGAACTTTATGATTGCAATAATAAAATACCCGGCGGGCAATATCACTTCTGTTGAAAATGCGGTGAACCGATTGGGTTACGAATGTATAATTACCGATGACATTGCAGTTTTAAGAACTGCAGAAAGAGTAATTTTTCCAGGTGTAGGTGAAGCAAGTACTGCCATGAACTATTTAAGAGAAAAGGGTTTGGATAAAATAATTCCTGCACTAACACAACCTGTATTGGGTATTTGTTTGGGTCAGCAGTTAATGTGTAATTTTTCTGAGGAAAATAATACAGAATGTCTTGGAATTTTTAATACCATTGTCAAAAAATTTCCTCCTCTAGAATTAGTTCCACATATGGGTTGGAACAATCTTCAAGTTTTACAGAGTCGTTTATTGAAGGGTATTGCAGCCGAAGATAATTTTTATTTCGTTCACAGTTTCTATGCAGAGCCTTGTGAGAGTACTACTGCTATTTGCAATTATATTTTGCCTTTTAGTGCAGTGCTGGAAAAAGATAATTTTTATGCAACACAGTTCCATCCTGAAAAATCAGCGGATGCGGGAGAAAAGATTTTAAAGAATTTCTTAGGGATATGAACCACAAAGAATTTGAAACACAAAGGCACGAAGGAAGGCACAAGGTTCACAAAGGAATCTGAAAAATCTATGAGCAAAAATATTTCGAATACAAAAAACGAAAAGAAAATACACAAAGGTCACAAAGATTAATTGACAACTTGATTAGGATTTAAAGCATAATAATAGAAACTAATTTTTGCGTCTTTGCGTCTCTGCGGTAAATAAAGAAAACATGAGAATAATTCCGGCAATAGATATCATAAATGGTAAAGCTGTTAGGTTAACCAAAGGAGATTACAGCACAGAAAAAGTTTACAATGAAAGTCCATTGGAAGTGGCGAAAGAATTTGAGGCTGCAGGAATAAAGCACTTACATTTAGTAGACCTTGATGGTGCAAAATCGCAGCATATTGTAAATCATAAAGTGTTGCAAGAAATTGCTTCAAAAACAAGTTTAAAGATTGATTTTGGTGGCGGGTTAAAATCAAATGAAGATGTAAAAATTGCCTTTGAAAATGGCGCAACGCAAATAACGGGCGGTAGCATTGCAGCAAAAAACCCACAACTTTTTTTAGAATGGCTTGCTGAATATGGTTCATCAAAAATTATTTTAGGTGCAGATTGTCTTAACAGAAAAATTGCCACACAGGGCTGGCAGGAAAGTTCTGAGACTGATGTAATTGACTTTATTACAGATTATAAAACCAAGGGAATTGAGTATGTAATTTGTACAGATATCAGCAAAGACGGCATGTTACAAGGTGCATCAAATGAATTGTATAAAGAGATCATTAACAGTGCAGATGTAAAATTAATAGCAAGTGGTGGCGTTTCTTGTCTGGATGATTTAATCAAACTGAAAGCTATTGGCTGTGAAGCAGCCATTGTTGGAAAAGCGATTTATGAAAACAGGATTACTTTAAATGAACTAAGTGAATTATGCTGAAAAAGAGAATTATACCATGCCTTGACATAAAAGACGGCAGAACGGTGAAGGGAATAAACTTTATTGATATTAAGGATGCAGGTGACCCAATTGAATTGGCAAAAAAATATATCGTAGAGGGAGCAGATGAATTGGTGTTTTTAGATATAACCGCTACAAATGAAAAAAGGAAAACACTTGCAGAACTCGTTGTAAAAATTGCAAAAGAAATCAATATCCCATTTACCGTAGGTGGTGGAATAAATACGGTTGAAGATGCAGCAACAATCATTAAAGCCGGTGCTGATAAAATTAGCGTCAATTCATCAGCGGTTAAAAATCCTGTATTAATAAAAGAAATCGCAGGGCGTTTTGGTAGTCAGGCTGTGGTAGTGGCAGTGGATACAAAGTTTGAAAATAACGATTGGTATGTGTATGTTAATGGCGGTAAAATTGCTACAGGAATAACCACAATTGAATGGGTGAAACAAGCTGAGCAATTGGGTGCAGGGGAAATATTATTAACATCGATGAACAACGATGGTACTAAGCAAGGTTTTGCAATTGAAATTACAAACACTGTAAGTTCAGCTATAAATATTCCTGTGATTGCCTCGGGTGGCGCAGGTACCAAGGAACACTTTAAGACTCTTTTTGAAAATACAAAAGCAACGGGTGCATTGGCCGCAAGCATTTTTCATTTTGGCGAAATTCCTATTCCTGTTTTAAAACAATATCTGAAAGAACAAAATATACAAATACGATGAATATCAATTTTGATAAAGCCGACGGATTGGTTCCTGTCATTGTGCAGGATGTAACAAGTATGCAGGTATTAATGCTTGGTTACATGAATGAAGAAGCACTTGCTCAGACAAAAGAAGAGGGAAAAGTCGTTTTTTATAGTCGTAGCAAACAGCGTTTATGGATGAAGGGTGAGACTTCTGGTAATTTTTTGTTTGTAAAAGATATTAAAATTGATTGTGACAATGACACCATTTTGATCTTAGCAAATCCCGTAGGTCCGGTTTGTCATACCGGTACACAAACCTGTTTTGGGGAAGTAAACAGCAAAGGTTTTTTATATAAACTGGAAGAAACTATTCACAAGAGAATTGATGAGAACGATGAGACATCGTACACAAATAAATTATATAAAAGGGGCATCAATAAAGTCGCACAGAAAGTAGGGGAAGAAGCAGTGGAACTAGTGATAGAAGCCAAAGATAATGATGGAAATTTATTTTTAAATGAAGCTGCAGATTTGATGTATCATTTTTTGATTTTGCTAAAGGCAAAAAACAAAACACTTTCGCAGGTAGAAAATATATTATTAGAAAGGTCAAAAAAATAAGATTATACAATACCAAGTCTTTTCAATTACGTAGGTAGATCAAAAGTTACCTACATGAATACTCCAACAGAAAGAATAAAACAATCCATCAGTCCTTTAATAAATAACATTGTTAATCACAAACTATATTCTTCTATAGAAGATATAGAAGACATGCGTGTCTTTATGCAATACCATGTGTATGCTGTTTGGGACTTTATGTCACTTTTAAAAATATTGCAAAGGAATCTTACATGTGTAGATGTACCGTGGATACCTGTGGGTGATGCAAATACAAGATATCTGATAAACGAAATCGTTACAGGGGAGGAATCAGATGTTGATATGAACGGCGTAAGAAAAAGTCATTTTGAGATGTATCAGGAAGCGATGGATCAATGTGGTGCCGATACTTCAGGAATTAAAACTTTCATTAACAGTTTAAAGCAAAACGGGAATTTAGAAGCAGCTTTTGCAGCAGCAAAGACCCCGGCTGCCGCTCGTGAATTTGTAAACTTCACTTTTGAAATCATAAACAGTAATAAAGCTTATTTGCAATCAGCTATATTCACCTACGGGAGGGAGGATTTAATTCCTGGCATGTTTGTCTCTATTCTAAATGACATTGAAAGAAACTTTCCGGATAGTGTGAGTCAGTTTAAATACTACATAGAAAGGCATATTGAAGTAGATGGTGATCACCACAGCAATTTGGCCATAGAAATGACAAATAACTTGTGTGGTTCAGACGATGAAAAGTGGGTCGCAGCAGAACAGGTCATCAAAACTGCTTTAGAAAAAAGGATTGGTTTGTGGGACGGCGTGTTTAATCAGATAACAAGTACTAAAAAATTACAATATTGAATCACTTGTTAATAATATCGGCTGTACTACTTTCAGGAATTATTTCAAATGCAGAATCGCAACCTGTCACATACAGATATGTTATTCAATTTAACAGCCAATGTTGCGGCGTGCCCGATGCAGCCCCGTTGATGAAAGCTATTCAAGTTTTTAAAAAGAAAAACAGACTAAAGAAAATTACATATTACCTAATAAGCCCGATGGGTAGAGAAGGGGAATATCACATGGCCTTTCCCTTGACAGAGTTAACAAAAAAACAAGCTGCACTTTTTATTAAACAAATGGATTTACTAGCAGAAACATTGAAAGACAAAGGAAGTGCAACTACAGAACAGAACGTGGTAGTCGATAAACAAAATCTCTCTTCAAGAATTACCATCACAAAGAAAAGCACATAAAAAAAGCATCCGAAAAGGATGCTTTTTTTATTAAGTCAATACTTTTTTACTTAAAGATTTTATTGAAGAATAATTTCATTTCATTGAAAGAAGAAGTATCAGCCGCGGCATTATACGCAACAGGCATACTGTATTTCTTCGCTTTCTCATCAGCCATTGGGTTAGTAAAAGCATGGGTAGCATTCGGGTAAGTTTTGAAAGTGTAAGACGCACCAACTGAATCCATTTGCTTTCTGAAAGTAGCAACTTCTGCAGGCAGTACAAACTTATCTGAATCGCCATGACAAACTAAAATATCAGCTTTCAACAACTCTTTTTTTACAGGCACGCCTACAAGGTTACCATGAAAACTTACTACACCCTTAAGCGGTTCTCCTAGTCTCGCCATGTTTAAAACCATTGCTCCACCAAAGCAATAACCGATTGCAGCCACTTTAGTCGTATCTGCACTTGGGTAAGTTTTTATTTTTGCAAGGGCAGCGTCAAATCTGTTTTTGCCCATTGTGCTTCCGGGTGCATAAAACGGTCCTGCAAGTTTTCCTGCTTCATCCGGTGTTTCGGCTGTTTTACCTTCTCCATAAAAATCTACTGCAAAAG
>JANXTN010000122.1 GCA_025352435.1 Ferruginibacter sp.
CTGACCAACTTCTTAAATTCCTTAATAAATAAGCCTGCAGGAATAACATTTATACAAACACCCATTGCAGCTTCTGGCAAATCTGTTTTTAGTATTGAGGATATTAGTGCACAGGAGAAAGCAAACCGCACCCAATTCACCAACGGAAATGTGTTAAGCGTTTATATTGTTTATTTAGATGCACCTTTTACTACAGCCAATATTTTAGGAGCTGCTTATAGAAATACTTCTTTAGCTGTTTTTGGACCAACAATCACCAATAGTTCTGGGGGCGTAAACCAAACCACCCGTACAAAATTAGAAACTACAGTGCTCGATCATGAATTTGGTCACTTACTAGGTCTTACAAATCTTGGTAC
Organism: Ferruginibacter sp.; assembly: GCA_025352435.1. Classification (GTDB taxonomy): domain Bacteria; phylum Bacteroidota; class Bacteroidia; order Chitinophagales; family Chitinophagaceae; genus Ferruginibacter. The sequence continues at coordinate 360 of JANXTN010000122.1, forward strand.
CCCGATGATTACACAGCATGAGGATGCAGCACACATGTCGCACTGCAACAACTCATCTTGCCTTATGTATTTTTCAACACAAACAAATATGATGGGTGGTTTCTTGATAAGCAGTCCAATACCGGTGTTGGATGCGAACTGCAAAGCCGATTTAACTGCGAATGGCGGTAAATAAATTAATTAATAGTTCCGAATTAAGAATTACGAATTACGGGCATGACAATTACTTCACTTACGAGTGATCAGCAAATTATCAGAATAGCTAATTATTTTTCATATTTCCAGTTTCTTCCATTCCCGTTTTCAATCCACTCAATGGCCTGCGCCATGCGTTTATTTTTGGTAGCATCTGTTTTTGCATCCATTTTCCATGCGTTATATTCTTTTCTGTGAGATAGTGCAAATACTTCAAAATGTTCAACTACTTTTTTATTTTTCTTTAGTGCTGCTATAAAATAATTTGGCGTTGCAACCTCCATCGTTTTCGTCTTCTTTTCTTTTGATGCTACTTTAATTACTTTCTCGTTCAATTCAACTGCTTCTTTTATCAGCTTTATAATTTTCTTATCAGAAGGTAGGTCTTTTAAAGAAGTTATTTTTCCCAATTGTCCCCTTGCGGTGTTCTGATTTTTTTCCAATTCACTTGAATCCTTCATTAACGCTGCCGTCCAAAAGCCAAAACTGCAATGCGCTTTAAACGCCGCCATTTTACAAAGTGGTCCCTGGTATTCCATAAAAGGCATTCCCCATTTCATTGTTTCTACTGCATCTGCGCAGGCCGAATGTACTAGCTCTCTTAGATGTTCTAAAATTGGCTGTGCATATTCCGGAGATTTGGCAATGTAGGTATCAATTCTTTTGTCTTTCACAATCTTTGTTTTACAATATGGTATTCGCCCCAACTCCCGCCCCTAATTCGTAAATACAAAATTCATAACTCTTCATTCAAAATTCCTAATCAATCCTTCCTCTCTCTCCAAGCTCCACCACTTCGCAATTTTTTATCTCCTTTCCATCTATGGCAAAACGAATAATGGTTCTCATTTTATGCCAACCCTGTTTGCCTGCAGCTCCAGGGTTCATGTGCAGACAATGCAGTTTTTGATCGTACATGATTTTTAAAATATGCGAATGTCCACTAATGAACAAACTTGATTGATGCGCAACAATATCCTCTTTGACGCCCTTGGAATACCGCTCCGGATGGCCACCAATGTGTTGCATAAAAACATTCACGCCTTCACAAACAAAAAACAATTTCTCCGGATACACAGCTCTTAATTCCGGCGTATCAATATTCCCATACACTCCTCTAAAAATAATCTTTCTTCTAAAAAGCTTTTCAAATTTTTGCACAAACAAATCACCATAACTTCTCTCGTCTTCCAAGGTATTTCCAAGTCGATCTTTCAATCCATCTTCTCCATTTCCCTCCCCTCCGGGGAGGATAGGAGGGGTCTTTCCCCCCGGAGAGGGACCCAGGGTGAGACTTCCAAAATCACCTGCATGCCACACTTCATCACACTCCTTAAAATGCTCATACACGGCTTCATCAAGCCATCCATGTGTGTCAGATATCAATCCTATTCTTGTCAATCTGTTTAGTTTTTAACTTGTAAATTTGAACGACAAATTCGTAATTCAACATTCGTAATTCGTAATTAATTTTTATGCCTCACTATACGCAACTCGGTTCTATCCCTCACAAGCGACACACACAGTTTCGTAAGCCGGATGATTCACTGTACTCAGAACAATTGTTTTCTACTGAAGGTTTTTCCAACGATTATTCTTTGCTTTATCATACTTATGCACCCACACTTATTGTAAAATGCGATGACCCAATTGACGTAGCGCCAAAGATAGCAGAAGAACACATGTTGAAGCACAGAAGTCTGGAAGGATTTAATATAAAGCCCGAGGCAGATTACCTCGACAGCCGAAAAGCTGTACTCGTAAACGTTGACTGCCACATTGTTTTAGCTGCTCCGCAAAAAAGCATGACGGATTATTTTTATAAAAATGCTGATAGTGATGAAGTAATTTTTATACACGAAGGCACAGGAAAATTACTTACCTGTTATGGTGAAATTTCATTTGCCTATGGCGATTATCTGGTGGTGCCGAGAGGCTGTATTTACCAGATACATTTTGATACAGAAATCAACCGTTTGTTTATTGTAGAATCTCATGCGCCCATCCGTTATCCAAAAAGATACCTTAGCAAATACGGGCAGTTGATGGAGCATTCCCCGTATTGTGAAAGAGATATTCGCACGCCCAAAAACCTGCAGACGCACGATGAAAAAGGTGACTTTATCATTAAAACAAAAAAGCAGGGAATGTTGTATTGCATTCATTACGGCACACATCCCTTTGATGTAATTGGGTGGGATGGCTGCTGCTATCCGTTCGCATTTTCCATACACGATTTTGAACCCATCACCGGCCGTGTTCACCAGCCACCACCGGTGCACTTGACTTTTGAAACAGATGCATTTGTGATCTGTTCCTTTGTGCCAAGG
>JANXTN010000148.1 GCA_025352435.1 Ferruginibacter sp.
TTCTAAATCAAAAAGGAATTGGTATGGTACAAACAAGATGGGGCCATACCAACAGAGAATATTCCTTGCTCACGAAGGCCCAGGCTTTTTGGCTGGAGAATCATTTCAGAATTGAACAAACGAGCCGAAGCAATTTAAATCTCTTTTTTAATTTTAACGGTACTGCAGGTATTTGGAATAAACAGGCGATTCTCGAGGCGGGAAATTGGCAGGCAGATACACTAACCGAAGATCTTGATTTAAGTTACAGAGCACAATTAATGGGATGGAGATTTTTATATCTGGAAGATGTAATATCCCCCGCAGAATTACCACCAACACTTTCTGCTTTAAAAGGGCAGCAATTCCGCTGGACAAAAGGTGGGGCTGAGGTGTCAAGAAAATTAATTCCTTCTCTTATAAAATCTAATCAGCCTTTAAAAATTAAGCTACATGCAGTTGGGCATTTATTAAATTCAGGTGTTTATTTGGCAATCGCAATCAGCGCATTTTTAAGTATTCCTTTATTATTAATAAAAAATGTGATCCCCTCTTTAAAGCCAATGATGACGGTGGGTACGGTCTTCTTTTCTAATTTTATTATTTTGGCGATTGCCTACTTTATAGCTACAAAAGACTACTTCAAAAATAAAAATATTTTTCATTTTGTAAAAATGTTTCAAGTCTATTTATCCCTAGCAGTTGGTATGAGTTTTCACAACAGTATCGCAGTTTTACAAGGATATCTGGGTAAAAGATCCCCATTTATCAGAACTCCAAAATTCAACAATGAAAACAATGGTCACCTGGCATTACAAAGATTTGGTGCCGCAAAAATTTCTAATTCTTTTATATTTTATTTATTGTTTTTTTTATTGTTCTTTTCAGCAGCAGCCTATGGTATTGTAGCAAAAAACTACGGTTTCCTTTTGTTCCACCTCACCCTTACCCTGGGTATGGCCTTGCTTTTATTTTTTGATATAAGGGAATCTGCTACCGTTAAATAAGTTCCATTGAGGCAATAGTTTCAAAAAGTATTGAACTTAGTTTTTCATCAGCAACTCCGGCTACAGCAATAATTTCGGCAATATTTACCGGTTGTAAATTTTCAGGATTACATTCATCTGTGACAACACTTATTGCGGCACATTTTATTCCTACCTGGTTTGCAACAATTACTTCCGGTACTGTACTCATTCCAACCAGGTCTGCGCCTGTAGAGCGAAGCCATCTGTACTCGGCTTTTGTTTCCAAGTTAGGCCCCATTACTGCAGCATAAGTTCCCCTGCGCATATTGGCATTTTGCGCAGCAGCAATGGATAAAATTTTTTTATTTAAGCCTGAATTATATGGTTGGCTCATATCTACAAATCGTTCTCCGAATTGCGGATCCTTTAAACCACGCAAAGGATTATCAGGTAAAAAATTTAAATGGTCTTCTATTAAAACCAAATCACCTTTTTTGTATTGAAGATTAAGACCACCTGCTGCATTGCTTAAAAACAAATTACTAACGCCAAGCGCCTTCATTACTCTTACGGGAAACGTTATTTGCTGCATGCTATAACCTTCATAATAATGAAAACGTCCTTGCATTGCAATTACATTCACTTTCCCAATAGTTCCATAAATTAAATTTCCTTTGTGAAACTCAACCGTAGCTTCAGGAAAGTTTGGGATGTGTGTGTAAGTTATTACGAGTTGGTTTTCCATTTTATCCGCCATAGCGCCCAAGCCTGTGCCCATTACAATACCCACCGTTGGAGATGTAATTCCTTTAGATCGAAGAAAATCGGCCGTTTCATTTATTTGTTCAAACAACATGTTCATTTATTTTCCATCAAAAATAAATGAGATTATGTTTCTAGCAGCAAAAGAATAGTCATAAATGACAACATGAAAAATTTATGCGAATTTTCTAAATGACATTTTTATTTTTGATTAATGGGCGTTTCAATTATAATAAACTCAGTTCCGGCCTCACACTCAATTTTTATGTGGTCTGTATCCCAAATGCCGATGGAATCTTTTTCATTTAAGTTTTTATCATTTATATTTAACTTTCCATTAATTAAAAAAATAAAGAGACATTTATTTGTTGGGTTGAGATGATAATCAATAGCTGATCTTGTGTCGTAATATCCTAAAGACAGCTTTGCGTTCTGGTTGATCCAGCAATGACCAAGCCCTTCCTCATTTGAAACAATAGTTTGCAGTTTATTTATTCTATTGGCTTTTGCAAAATGCCTTTGTTGGTATCTTGGTGCAATATTTTGAATCTTAGGTTGAATCCAAATTTGTAAAAAATTTACTTCTTCTTCTCCAATATTGTATTCTTCATGTTTTAGTCCGGTACCTGCGCTCATAATTTGAACGCCCCCTTCTTCTATGATGGTTTTATATCCAAGGGAATCAATGTGATTCATTTTGCCTTTTAGTAAAACTGAAATTATTTCTATGTTTCCGTGCGGGTGAATTCCAAAGCCTTTGCCGCTTTCTACATAATCATCATTGAAAACAAGTAAGCTTCCGAAGGCGATTTTTGTAGGATTGTAATAATCGCTGAAGCTAAAACAAAAGTTACTTTTCAACCATCCAATATCCTTCAACCCACGATCTTCTTTTAAAAAATGTTGCGTTTTCATTCATTATATTTTTAAGTCTCTTACAAATAAACATGTAAGTTAATGTTAGCGTCTCTTTTTTGAATAATAAAGCAGCAAAAATTAAAACTTTATTGTAGCTCTTAATGACACGTTGAAACGATATGCTTGAGTCACCATTTTGCATCAGATCAAGAAGTGCCTATACTTTTTTTGGAAATTTATTATTCATTTACATTTCAAATTATCAATTATATTTAGATAGTAAAACTTATTTTAAAACGAATGAAAAGAAGAACTTTTATAAGAAACACATCTGTAACCGCTTTGGGTGTTAGTGCCTTTGGTATTTTGGATTCCTATAGCAAGAATTTAGTGGTGGGCCCAAATTTAAAAGTGAACGAACAGCGTATTGCAGACCGCATTGCTGCGTTATCTAAATTTGGTAGGGATGAAAAAGGTCACGGTTACAGAGTTGCTTTTACAAATGGTGACATTGAAGGCAGAGCTTGGTTTATGGAACAGATGAAAAAGGCAGGTCTCGACCCAATTATTGATGCGGCAGGAAACATAATAGGTAAGCGGAAAGGCAAAAACGCTGCATTAAAACCCATTGCTTTTGGGTCACATATTGATATGGTTCCCGACGGCGGAAACTATGATGGGCCATTAGGTTCCATCAGCGCTTTGGAGGTAATTGAAGTGCTGAATGAAAATAAAATCGTCACAGAGCATCCTTTGGAAGTCATTATTTTTTCCAATGAAGAAGGTGGAACCATCGGCAGTATGGCAATGGCCGGCGGATTAACAAAACAAGGCCTGCTACAAAAAAGCCAGAGTGGATTAACTATGGCTGAAGGCATCAAAGCAATTGGTGGCGATCCAGACAAAATACAATCGTGTATCAGAAGACAAGGCGACATTCATGCCTGGTTTGAATTGCATATTGAACAAGGTGGAATTTTGGAAAAGGAAAATTTACAAATTGGAGTGGTTGAAGGGATCGTAGGAATTGCACATTGGGAAGTAACAGTGGAAGGCTTTGCCAACCATGCGGGCACAACCCCCATGAATATGCGGCAAGATTCTCTAATTGCTGCAGCGAAATTTGTGATAGCAGTAAACGAAGTGATTAATTCCGTAAAAGGAAATCAGGTTGGAACTGTTGGCAAAATAGCAGCAACGCCTAATGCTTACAATGTTATTCCGGGTAAAGTTGTTATGGGGCTGGAGATACGGGATTTATCTGCAGATAAAATTGAAATGCTCTTCAAAGAAATTGAAAAAAGGGCTGCTGAAATTTCCAAATCTAGTAAAACCACCATCAAATTTATACGCCAGGCTAATGAATCAAAACCGGCTTTAACTGATAAGAAATTACAGCAGATCATAAATACATCAGCCAAAGCTTTAGGTTTAAAAACAAAATTTATGCAAAGTGGTGCCGGGCACGATTCGCAGGAGATTGCAAGGATAGCTCCTGTTGCAATGATCTTCGTTCCAAGTGTTGGCGGCATCAGTCATTCATACAAAGAATTTACAAAAACAGCGGACATGGCTAATGGTGCTAATGTACTTTTGCAAACCATACTTACTGTTGACAAAGGCAATTGATAATGAATCATAAAAAATAAGTAATCATACCTTGATCGAAGAATATTCAGATAACAAAATTTTAAATTATTAACTAAATCTTTTTTAACCGCTACATAAAACCTTTTTGAATTTTAAGGCTTCTTAGACTTTAGTAAAATTAAAAAATTATACATACCATGACTATTTCAAAACCGTTGACTTTATTAATTTTTATTAGCTTGAATTTATTCTTTAACAACAGTAGTATAGCTCAACATTCCAATGCTAAAATTTTAAAAAAAGAGAAAATAAATTCATCACTCTCTTTGTATGAAAAATATATCGATGACAATGCTGATGCACACTTAAAGGAGTTTAGTGAGTTGATTTCTATTCCGAGTATTTCTTCGATTCCCGCAAATAAACCCGAGGTTGAAAAAGCAGCCAATTGGATAGTAAACAAATTAAAAAGTATAGGGGTAACAACTGCGCAATTATTACCTACGGCCGGAAACCCTGTAGTGTATGGCAGTTGGGATAAAGCACCCGGTAAACCAACCGTTTTAATTTATGCTCATTACGATGTGCAGCCTGTAAAAGAGTCTGAATGGGATAATCCACCTTTTTCACCCATTATAAAAAATGGAAAAATTTATGGACGTGGTAGCAGCGACGATAAAAGCGGTGTGATGATAAGCATTTGGGCGGTAGAGTCGATGTTGAAAACAGATGGTAAATTACCCGTGAACGTAAAATTTTTGTTTGAGGGTGAGGAAGAAATTGGTAGCCCTAATTTTAAAAAATTCCTTGAAAATAATAAAGACCTGCTGCATACAGATTTTGCTGTAACGGCAGACGATGCGCAATACAGCGAAACAGATCG
>JANXTN010000194.1 GCA_025352435.1 Ferruginibacter sp.
GCATTTAATTTAAATAAATTTAAATATTGTTGATAAATTATTATTTATCTCAATGGGTTAGCATATCCGTATACTCATTCGAATTCATTCGTATGATTCCTAGCAAACTAATTTTCTGCAAAAACCCTGGCCACCCTCACAAATCTTTTTTTGTAATAGTCATTTAGGGTGCTTATGGTAACCCCGTTTGCCTTGCCTGAGGTAGAATGAATAAATCTTAAAGTATCTGTATTATCTGTCACAATACCCATGTGACCTATAATTTTCACAGAATCTACAGTGCCTGTAAATAAAATGAGATCACCTTCCTTTGCTGATGAAACATCAATCGTTTTGCCAACATTAGTAAAATCAACCGATGACCTTGGCACAGCAATTTGAAAATGATTAAATACATAAGTGATAAATCCTGAGCAATCAAAACCTATAGCCGGGTCTACAGACGCAAAACTATAAGGCGTGCCTATCAAAGTTTTGGCGTATGCCACCAACTGCTGCCCGGTAATACTGTTAATGTCTTTATTTAAAAGAGTGGGTTTGATATTGAATTTTATTTCTTCCTTAATTATAGGGGCGACAGAATCTGTTATCACAGCCACATTATTTTTTTCTTCGGTCTTATTGTTTGAAATGTAATCGCATGAGATGAAAAAAAGGAGAAGGAGATAAGGAAGCTTTGCCATATAAATACCAATAAATAATTTTAAAGTTATTAAAATGCCCCGGCATATTCGCCTGTAAATAATCACTGTTCTAAGAATTAACTTTCGCAAATGATAATATTTATCTTGAGGATAATAAAGCGTTTGCTTTTAAAATTGGTAGCAACCTTTTGTACGTTGTGCTTTTTCCACATCCCATCGTAGAGCAAACAAAACGTTTTTGCTTAGAAGATGAAGAGACCTCATTTCCTGCCTATTATGTTATTCAATAGCTAAAATAATCTTAGACCTGCAGTAATATATTAACTTCAAATTAAATTCAGATTACACATTACTTTCACACTCTAAAACCTTAAAAAATGAAAAAATATGTAATGTTTACTTTAGTCGCAGCTTTGTCTATAAGCATAACAAAAGCCCAAAAATTATCTGCCGCACAAGTGCCTGCAGCAGTAAAAAATTCTTTTGCAACAGCTTACCCTAATCAAGCTGTGAAATGGGAAAAAGAAAAGGACAAATATGAGGCTGGTTTTAAAAAGAATGGTACTGATATGTCTGTGTTATACACCACTGCAGGTGAAGCGACAGAAACGGAAACTAACATCAAACCAGCTGAATTACCGGCTGCAGTATTGTCGTATTTAAAAACCAACATGCCGGGCAAGCGCATTACAGAAGCCGCTAAAATTACTAATGCCGCAGGTGTGGTAACTTTTGAAGCCGAGGTTGCAGGCAAGGATATGATATTTGACGATAAAGGAAAGTTTATTAAAAAAATGAAAGGATAATTATTTTATAGTAAGGCAATATTATTTTGCCTTACTTTACTTTTAAAATAATACACATAATGAAAAAACTTTTTACTATTTTATTGATGGTCGCTGCTGTTGCATGCCATGCGCAGTCGGCAGGCAAGATGAGTGTACGTAACACTTTCCACATAGCAAGCCCTGGAGGTTGGGATTACCTAACCGTAGGCCCCGTGCACAATTGGTTGTATGTGAGCCATGGCAACCAGGTAAATGTGCTTGATAAAAAAACAGGAGATTCTGTTACAGTTATCCCTAACACTACAGGTGTGCACGGCATTGCATTCGACGCTAACAACAAAAAAGGATTTACCAGCAATGGCAGACTGAACACTGTGACTGTGTTTGATATGAACAACAACAAAATCTTAAACCAGATTGCAGTAGGTGCAAACCCTGATGCTATTATGTATGAGCCCTTTACCAAAACCATTGTTACCTGCAATGGCCGCAGCCAAAACCTTACGTTTATAAACCCTGCAAATGATAAGGTGATAGACAGTATAAAAGTAGGCGGCAAACCCGAAACAGCCGTTAGCGATGAGAAAGGAAAACTGTATGTGAACATTGAAGATAAAAATGAAATTATTGCTATAGACCTAAAAGCAAATAAGATTATCAATAAATGGAGCCTTGCCCCCGGTGAATCACCAACCGGGCTTGCAATAGATGTAAAAACAAGACGCCTCTTTGCAACCTGCGAAAAACTGCTGATAATTGTGGATGCAGATAACGGTAAGATAATTGATAAGTTACCAATAGGCGATGGCGCTGATGGCGATGCCTTTGATGCAAAAACAAAAAACATTTACACATCTAACGGAGATGGAACAGTAACGGTGGTGCATGAAAATAATGCCAACAGTTTTGCTGTAGTAGATAATATAGTTACAAAGAAAAGTGCCAGAACAATAGCGCTTGATGAACAAACACATAAGTTATACCTGCCTGCTGCAGATTTTGACCCTTTACCAGCAGGGGAAAAGGGAAGGCCAAAAATGAAGGCAGGAACGTTTCAAATACTTGTGGTGGGAGAATAGATCATCAGCTAAAAACACCTGAGAATTTGATTAAAATACCGGTATGAAAAAAATGTTTCTTGTGTTTTCCTGTTGTTACACGGCTGTATTTGCACAACAAAAAAATATTCCCTTTTTTACCGGTTCAGGGTTACAAAAAAACCCTTCTCTTTTAGAAAATATAAACCTGCTGCAGAACTTTCAGATACAGCGGGAAATTATAACGGCGCAAAATAAGAGTCCGCAGGTAAGTGTAACTGCAGATTATCTTTTTGCGCCGTTCTTTTTTGATAATGGCCGCATCATCAGCATTACAGGTAATCCATCACCAAAAGCATATGGTTATGATGCAGGCATTACCAATGGTGGTTTATATGCAGCACAGTTAAACGTAGCCGTACCGCTTTTTAATAAAGCGATGATCAATAATTTGTATGCTCAAAATAAAGCGGAAGCAGATCTTTCCGCCAACAGCATAAAGCAAACAAGGTACGATGCCGAAAAAGGAATTATTGATCAATACATCTTAGCGTATCAGTTTTTACAGCAGTCAGGCTACCAGCAAAAAATTATTGAAAGGCTGCGAGACAGAAAACCATTGGTAGAAGCGCTGGTGAAAAAAGGATTGCTACAGCAAAATGATTATCTCTTGCTCGATATTCAATTGTTGAACAGCGAAAATGATTTAAAGCAAATGCGGTTTGCCTATTTAAACGGTGTGAACCTTTTAAAGAACCTGGCACTGATAGGTGATACAAATGTTTTTATGCTGGAGCGACCTATGATACAAATTAATCCTGATCCGCAGGAGCGATATTATGATGCTAAATTTAAACTGGACAGCCTGAGATTGATTGCGCAGCAAAATGTTTTCAATAATAAATACCGGCCGCAGTTTAGCTTTGTTGGAACCTCAGGTATTAACGCTACTGAAGTAGCCAATATACCGCATAACCTTGGTGTGAGTGGAGCTTTGCATTTGGGTATCCCCATAAGCGATGGCAAACAGAAAAAGATGAATGATAGATCTGTTGCTATCTTGCTTAAAAATCAAAGTTTATACAGAGACAATGCAGCTTTGCTTTTGCAAAATAACCTGCGCAATGCCCGGCAGCAAGTAGAACAATGGAAAGAATCTGTAAAACTAAGTGACGAACTGATACAAAAGCAGGAGCTGCTGCTGGATATTATAAAAGACAAAGTTGTAAAAGGGCAGGTAACAGTAATGGAGTACATTATTGCATTGCAGGATTATACAGTAATGCTTAAAAACAGGGCAATTGCAGAAACAAATGTTTATCTCTACATAAACCAATACAACTATTTCAACCACTAAATCATATACCTGTATGAACCGAAGCGCTGTTGCAGTATGCTTACTTTTTTTCGTCTTGCTGGCTTCCTGCAAAGGGAAAACAGCTGAGAAGGAAGAGACTGTGGAGGCATCCAAAACAGCAGTAACAGTTATAACGCCGGGAGCAAAAAGATTTTTAGATGACATACAGCTAAACGGCAATACACAGTTCCAGATAAAAACAGTGATACGTGCAAATATTACGGGTTATATCACATCTTTAAAATGGCGCTTAGGCGATAGAATCTCTAAAACTTCACTCTTCTGTAACATAAAAACCAAGGAGCAGGATGCCTTAAAAAATATCGATATCCGGGAACCTTCGCTGCGGCAATTTCAAACACCCATCAGTGTAAGGTCAGGTTCATCGGGCGTTATTACAGCTATAAATTATACGCAGGGCGATTTTGTAACTGAAGGAGATATATTGGCAACCGTTACAGATCCGGCATCGCTGGTACTCCAGGTAAATGTACCTTACGAATACCATGGTTCTGTATACCCAGGCAAACAATGCACAGTTACTTTTCCTGATGGAAGAGTCATTGGCGCTATCATTCAAAACGAAGTACCTTATGTAGACTCTGCATCACAAACGCAAAGGTTTCTCATCCGCTTCCCGGGCAACAAATTGATGCCTGAGAATTTAAATCTGATAGTGCGCATTCCTATAAAAGAAAGCAACAACGCATTGGCATTGCCGCTGGATGCAATACAGACAGACGAAACGCAGGAAGAATTTTGGGTAATGAAGCTGGTGAATGATACACTGGCAATTAAAACCCCGATAACCGTTGGCCTGCAACACGACTCTATGCGTGAAATACTTTCAGGATTAAAAGGCAATGACCGGGTGATTCTTAAAGGAGCGTATGGGCTTTCAGATTCCGCTGCTGTTACCATCATGAAATAATTATCTACAATACTTAACGTATGAATCAATACCATTTTTACCACCGTAAAACCTTGTTGGGCCTGGGTGTATTATTGGTATTTGCAGGTATTTTCAGTTATAAGAATTTAAAGACAGGACTTTTTCCTGATATTACTTTTCCTAAACTGAAAGTAATAGCAGATGCAGGGCAGCAGCCTGTAGATAAGATGATGGCAACAGTAACAGTGCCATTGGAAAACATTATCAAGAAAACGGAGGGGCTCGATTATATAAGGAGTACAACCTCCCGGGGAAGCTGCGAAATATCTGTGTTTTTAAAATGGAATGTAAATGTGGACCAGGCCCGGCTTCAAATGGAGTCGCTTATCACTAATATCAGGGGAAATTTATTAGCTGGTACGAATATCACGGTAGAGAAAATGAATCCATCTATACTGCCGGTAATGGGGTTTAGCATTGAAGGAAAAGGCAGGTCTCCCATTGAGCTAAAGAAGATAGCGCAATTTCAGATAAAGCCCTTTTTGGCCGGTGTGCCCGGCGTTGCAGATGTAGCAGTAACCGGAGGAAAATCCAAAGAGTATCAGATCCTCCTAAAACAAAATAAACTCTCTGAACTTGGCATACCGCCGTCACAGATAAGCACAGTTGTTACACAGGCAAATCTGCTTCAATCCAATGGCTATATCAGCGATTACAATCGTTTGTACCTTACTGTTACCGATAACTCTATTACTTCTAAAACTGAACTGGAGAATCTTGTAATTGTGAACTCTGCCAAGAGAACGGTATTGCTGAAAGATATTGCAGACATAAAAATAGCAGAAGCAAAAGAGTATGTAAAGATAAATGCCAACGGAAAAGATGTGCCACTCATTGCCGTTATAAAACAACCTGCTGCCAATCTTATTGATGTAAACAATGGCATTCTGCAAAAGATAAAAGAGTTACAGGTCACGTTGCCAAAAGACATTAAACTGGTGCCCTATTATTTGCAGTCCGACTTTGTAAACCAGAGTGTAACCAGTATAGAAGATGTGTTGTGGATAGGCCTGCTGCTGGCAATAGTAGTGGTGATTGTATTTCTTCGTTCATGGAAATCGAGCTTGGTTATATTACTCACCATTCCTACAACGCTTGGGCTTACATTGATATGCTTGTATGCCTTTGGTTATACATTTAATATTATGACCCTCGGCGCAATAGCTGCGGCAATAGGGCTTATGATAGATGATGCGGTAATTGTAATAGAACAGATCTATCGTATAAAAGAAGACCATCCCGCAGAGCCCATGGGGCTGATCATCAGCAAAGCAATAAAGTATTTGTTTCCGGCCATGGTGGGTTCTTCTCTCAGCACCATTGTTATATTTATTCCGTTTATTTTAATGACGGGCGTGGCAGGAGCTTATTTTAAAGTGCTTGCTTTTACCATGATCATTACGCTCACCGCATCGTTCTTTGTAACATGGCTTATTCTTCCTGCATTGTTTTTGCTTTTTCCTCAGGGCAAGCATAAGCCTGTTGAAAATGCAGCAGAGTTGGCTGCGGAACACAATAAAAAACTATTGGAACGTGGCGGGTGGATAAGGTTCTTTGTACGCCATGCATACCTCGGTTTTTTATTTGCAATACTTTGTGCACTGGCCATATGGATTATCCCCGGTAGATTATCTTCCGGCTTTCTGCCCGAAATGGATGAAGGAAGTATAGTGCTTGATTACAACAGCCCGCCAGGCACTACATTAGAAGAGACAGACCGCATGCTAAAAATAGTGGACCGCATAGTGCAGCACCATCCGGATGTGGCTAATTACAGCAGAAGATTGGGAACGCAAATGGGGTTCTTTATTACGGAACCAAACAGAGGCGATTATCTTATCCAGCTTAAAAAAGATAAGTCCGAATCTACAGACAAAGTCTCCGCAGATCTTCGCTCACAAATCCAAAGTTCTTTGCCCCAACTAAAAGTAGATTTTGGGCAGGTAATTGGTGATATGCTCGGAGATTTAATGAGCAGTGTGCAACCCATAGAAGTGAAACTATACGGCGATAACCAGCAGAAAATCCAGCAGCTATCAAGAGACATTGCGAGGGTAGTAGCTGATGTAAAAGGAACGGCAGATGTATTTGATGGGATAGTGGTGGCAGGACCTGAAATTACCATACAGCCCAATGTGGCTAAGCTTGCACAGGTAGGCATCTCTCCGGCAGATTTTCAGTCTCAGTTACAAACCCAGTTAGAAGGCAATGTGATAAGCACCGTGATGGAAAGGGAGCAGTTGCTTAATGTGCGGATGTTGTATCCAAATGCTCAAAGATCCAGCGTGCAGGAATTGCGCAATGGCTATGTGTTGTTGGCAAACGGTCGTTTAAAACCGGTGAATACCGTTGCCGATATTCAATTGCAGGCTGGGGTAGCACAGATAGAAAGGGAGAACCAAAAAATGATTGGCGTGGTAACTGCCCGGCTGGAAAACAGAGACCTTGGCAGCACATTAAAAGAGCTGCAGGTGCAGATTAAGAAAAAAATTACACTGCCGCCTGGCTATCACATCGAGTATGGCGGTTCTTATGCACAGCAGCAACAGGCATTTTTGGAACTGCTGTATATTTTGCTTGCTGCATGTATGCTTGTATTTATAGTATTGCTTGCGCTGTTTAGGGAACTACTTGTATCGTTCTTTATTATTTTATTGGCCGTGCTTGGTGTAGCAGGTTCTCTGGTGGCGTTGCTTATAACAGGTACGCCCTTAAATGTAGGCAGTTATACCGGCATCATTATGATCGTAGGCATTATCGGCGAGAACGCCATCTTTACCTACCAGCAATATTTAGAAGCAAAGCTTACATTGAATACCGAGCAGAGTATTGTGTATGCCGTCAGTGCCAGACTGCGCCCCAAACTGATGACAGCCTTCGGGGCTATTATGGCATTACTTCCCCTGGCTTTGGGAATTGGTGCAGGCGCACAATTACACCAACCCCTTGCCATTGCAGTAATAGGAGGACTTTGCGTTGCATTGCCTTTATTGCTTATTGTATTACCTACGTTTTTAAGGGTGATTCACAGGAAGGATGAGAAAACAGTTGTTACGAAAGTAGTAGTTGAGAATAAATTATCTGAATAGTTCAAATTTCGCCTTCCCCATACACAGCTTTTGATTTTGAAATTAGGAACAACAAAATCTTGTACAATATGAAAAATGTAATAGCAGCAGTAGCCCTGGCAACAGTGGCAGCAGTAATTATAAAGAAAGTCAGCAAAGCTAAAAAGCAAAAGGAAGGATCAGAATATACTCATCATCTGTATACGGATGACCGTGAAATGTCATATTTTAAAAAGGGTAAAAAGTCGGGAAGTAAAAAGTCGCAGTATGCGTAGAGGCTTTCCTTGTAGAAAGACATGAGCCCGATCAAGCATTACAAATTTTCTACCACAGATAATGTACGGGACTCGTGCGGCTGAAGTACGAGTGTGGGTGCTATGTGCCACGATCCCTACCTTAAAATATTGTAGAAATAAAGCATTAAAAACTTAACAAAGATCTAAAACGATTATTTTTATGTGCCGCTGCTACAATTATATTCTCCAATTAAACATGGTGCAATTTTGGGAGTCTGAACAAACTTAAAAGCTACCCATGTACCAAAATAAAATGGCCATAAGCCTTCACAAAAATACCGAGGTTGTAGAGGATGAAAGCAGCATGCAAAAAGCACTTCATGCAGTTATTCATTTTAAAAAAGGAGAGGTTATCAGTCCTTTTAGCGCAAATGAAACCCTTGGCTATGCAACTTACCTTACTATACAGGTAGGCCTGCAGACCCATATAACACTGCAGCCGGAACACCTGCAATACATCAACCACAGTTGTGAGCCCAATGTATTTTTCAACACAACTGCTATGGAATTAATTGCGTTAAAAGATATAGCCCATGGGGAAGAACTCAGTTTTTTTTACCCTTCTACAGAATGGGATATGGCCCAGCCATTTGTTTGTAATTGCAAGCATGAGCATTGTTTGCATGTAATAAAAGGCGCAGCATATTTAAGCGCAGAAAGTATAAGCAGGTATCAATTCACTAATTTTATACAGGCGCAACTGCAACATCAAAAA
>JANXTN010000233.1 GCA_025352435.1 Ferruginibacter sp.
CAGCAAGTGTTTCATCATTTTTATAAATTTCATGTATCATTGTCCATCTGCTAAAATCGGCAGAAGTTTTATCCAGTTTAACATTGATAGAAACTTTATCTCCGAATACAATTTCTTTCTTAAAAATACATTCTTCTCTAAATAAAATTGGTCCTATGTTTTGCTCCTGCATAAATGAAGGACTTAATCCATTCTCTATTAAAAAAGCCATGCGGCAATAAGCACCGAAATCATAATATCTAGAATGTACTACATGAAAATTTGGATCAAGATCTGACCAACGGACTTCAACATTTTTTACAAAATCACTCATAATTTTAATATTTTAAAATTCTCTTTGGTTATTCTAAATAAAAAATCTTCTCGCCTTGGGCGAGAAGATTAGTGCATTGAAAAATATAAAACGTTTAACCGTTGTACATAATATCATAATATTCTTTCGCCATTCTATTGCTATCAAACTGCCACCTTACATCGTGCATTCCGTTTTTTACAATCTGTCGCCACACGTTTGCATTTTCGTAATACATAGGCAAAATCTGATTTTCCAAAATTTCATACATTTTTTCTAAATCGTATTCGTCCTGCTCATGCGTTCCCATGTTTTCATAATCAGCCGGTGGAATTAAAAAGCCATTGTTTCCATGGTTAATAAATTCGCAAATCCAACCATCATTTGTACTTAAGTTTACAGCTCCATTCATAGCAGCCGTCATCCCACTTGTGCCACTTGCTTCTCTTGGCACACGAGGATTATTTAACCATACGTCTGCTGCCTGTTTTAGTCTTTTACTCAATGCAAGTTCGTATCCAACACAAACGGCAACATTTGGAAATAGCTTACTTAGGTTTACAAGAAAATTAAAATCGCTGATAGCAGGATAATCAACAGGGTAAGGCTTTCCCGCCCAAATAATCTGTACAGGATATTTTGTATTTTCCATTAACGCCTGAAACTTCTCCTGATTTCTTGTTATTAATTCTGCTCGTTTATAACCTGCAAAACGCCTTGCCCACACAATTGTTAACACATCGGGATTCATAACTTTACCCGACTGATCCGATACCAATTCAAACGCTCTTTTTTTAAGGTATCTTTTCCTGTCAATAAAGCCGGCATCGTTGTGTGTATCAGCAAAATTATACAACTGCTTATCTGCCCAATAATGCCAGTTCTGCGCATTCGTAATTGCCTTTATCTCACAAATATTTTCATACTTACTCCACATTTTTCTGCTCACCTCGCCATGTAACTGGCTCACACCATTTGCTAAGCGTGCAAAACGTAATGCAACTAACGAATGGTTAAATTCATTATCTGTAATACCCGTTAAGCCTCTTACTTCATCCATAGAAAGTCCACAGAAGTACCCCATTTTTTCACACAAATACATATCGTGCTTTTCATTTCCGGCTTCTTCCGGTGTATGGGTAGTAAATACCAAACGCTTCTTTACTTCTTCTTTATTTTTTCCAAACTTTTGGTATAGATAGAATGCTGAACTTACTGCATGTGCTTCATTCAAGTGGTATACATCAGGATTAAAATTTAATTCATCCATTAGCTTAGCACCACCTACACCTAGTACTATAAACTGCGCTACTTTGGTTGCTACATTGGCATCATACAACCTATGAGTAATTGTTTGAGAAACGTAATCATTTTCCGGCAAATCTGTACTAAGTAAAAACAAAGGTGCACTTTTAAATGTTTCAGGGTTTAAGTAAAGCACTTTTATCCACACCGGATGTTCATGAATACTTATTTGAAATTTAATTCCGGTTTCTTCTAAATAATTATAAATTTTTTCGTTCCACTGCACCTGTAATGTTTGATCGGGATTACGTGCCTGGTCATAATATCCATATTTCCAAAGTATTCCAATTCCCACGAGGTTTTGTCTCAGTTCATATGCGCTTCTAAGATGGGAGCCGCTCAAATATCCTAGTCCACCACTGTAAATTTTTAATGGCTGATGTACAGCAAATTCCATAGAAAAATAAGCTGATTTTTTTGAATATGCAGGGTCAACCAAATAAGGAACTTCGTAACGTTTAAAATTCATTCTTTTTAAAAATTTAATGAACTGCAATATAAATAGGAATTATTAATTAAAGCGAAGGATGTTTTTTAGAGAATGCTTTGTTTTCAAAGACACAATTTGTTTGACTAAGTAGATAATTGGGCAATTAGTAAATAAGAATTATTAGATTTGCCTAACTTCAAAATTCACCTACAGAAAGTTTATAGATAAGAAGTATGATAAGAAATGATTTACCCTACAATTCACTTAGTGAAGTCCACCACAGTATTGACACAACGCTTCCTAAAAAAGGATTAAGAAAAATATTTTCATTTTTAGGTCCTGCATACTTAATCAGTGTTGGGTATATGGATCCCGGTAACTGGGCTACAGATATTGAGGGTGGAAGTACGTATGGTTATGCATTGATTTGGGTATTGCTCATGAGCAATTTGATGGCTCTTTTATTACAGGGTTTATCTGCAAGACTTGGTATTGTGAGGGGCCGAGATCTAGCCCAAGCTAATAGAGAAACATATCCAAAAGGAGTAAATTTTATATTGTATCTGCTGGCTGAAGTTGCCATAGCAGCGTGCGATTTGGCAGAAGTTTTGGGAATGGCCATCGGTATACAACTGCTTACCGGGCTTCCTTTAGTGTGGGGAGTAAGCATTACTGTGCTGGATACTTTTTTATTACTCTATTTACAAAAGTTAGGAATGCGTAAAATGGAGGCGTTTATAATTGCATTGGTGGGTGTAATTTTTGTAGCTTTTTTTATACAAATTTTTATGGCTGCGCCAGAAGTTAGTGAAATAGTAAAAGGATTTATTCCTTCGTTTCCTAATAAAAACAATCCGCAAAATGAAACTGCACTTTTTTTAGCAGTGGGAATTATTGGTGCTACAGTAATGCCGCATAATTTGTATTTGCATTCTGCTTTGGTGCAATCCCGAAAAATAGATCGTACAGATTTTGGAATTAAACAGGCCATTAGGTTCAATAGAATAGATACAACTATTGCACTTAACCTTGCTTTTTTCGTGAATGCTGCCATTCTTGTGTTAGCAGGAACATTATTCTTTGGGACTGAATATGCCGGTACAAAGGAAATTCAGGATGCGCATGAATTGTTGCCATCTTTTTTAGGTAAAGCTGCGCCAATATTATTTGCTGTTGCATTGATAGCCGCAGGACAAAGCAGTACCGTTACAGGTACATTAGCCGGACAAATAATTATGGAAGGTTATTTAAGCCTAAGAATAAATCCTTTATTACGCCGGCTTATAACAAGAATGGTAGCCATTGCACCTGCACTCATTGTAATATTAATTTACGGCGAAAAAGAAGTGGGCAGTTTACTGGTAATGAGCCAGGTAATATTGAGTATGCAATTAGGCTTCGCTGTTATTCCTTTAATATATTTCGTGAGCGATAAAAAAACAATGGGCAAATTTGCCATTAATAACCTTACAAAAATAACTGCAGGTGCTATTGCTGGGGTACTAGTCTATTTAAATCTGAGATTATTAGTGGAGAAATCATTGGTGATATTTGAAAGCGACAGTATTTGGTCAAAGATATTTTTAATTGCCGCAGCCATATTTTTTGGAAGTATACTTCTCTACATCACATTTTTTCCCTTGTTTAAAAACAGAACGACCCATTCATCTATAGCAATGCACGGTGCTGTAAATATGTTACCGGAGTTACTTCTACCAACTTACCACAACATAGCCATTGCATTGGATTTTAGCAAGGATGATCATAAAATAATAGCTTACGCATTGGGGCAGGGAAATGCAGATTCAACCTATTTATTAATACATGTCGTTGAAAGTGCATCTGCAAATTTGTGGGGCGAGAACAGCAATGATAATGAAACTACAAACGACAAAGAGCAACTCGAACATTATGCAAATCAATTAAAATTGAGAGGGCTAAAAGTTACTACAGAGCTAGGTTACAGAAGTAGAGTAAAAGAAATAGTACGGATTGTAAAAGAAAAAAAGGCAGATTTAATTGTGATGGGAGCACACGGACACACAGGCATGAAAGATATCATTTATGGAGAAACGGTTAATGCTGTGAGACATGAATTAAAAATTCCCGTATTGATAGTTACTTTGTAATAAGCGGAAGCTTTTCAGCAAAAAAATTATTCCACTTTTTTTGCTTGTCTTCTAATTGCCCATTCATTGTTTGTTTATCATAGTCATCCTGCATTTTATTCATCATATCACAACACTCTTTGTAAATTTTAGGCACAACCATATTGCAGTTCGATGTGGTGATAACAGTATTCTTTAATTTGTTTATAAAAATTCCTGCAGCAAGATAACTCACATCAAAATGATGTTGCTCATGGTTTAAAATATAAGAGGAGGTTTTTCCTTGCCTTACCCAAGACCCTTTTTTGTTGAAGTAACAATAAACGGCAACGTTAATTTCAGCTTTTCTATTAGATGCATTCATATTTGCCTTGTAGCCAAAACCCGATGCTGTAATAGCAGCCACTGGGCTTGGTGGCCCAGGCATTCCTTTAAAATCATCCCAACCCAATTTTTGATCTGCGTGATAATAAATAGTGTTGGGCTTGCTCATATCAGTTTGTTCTGTCCAGTAAATATTTGTTGTAACCTGAGCGGATATGGAGAAACATAAAAAAACAGAAAGAAGGGTTGAAAAAACCAATTTCATTAAAATAGTATTTGGATATCCAAAACAACAAAAAACTTTTTGCAATTTTTATTAACAGAAGTACAATTAGTATTCAATTAACAGCCATCAGGAATAATTGAACACACAAATAATTAAATTCTATCTTTTACTTTCTCAACTAACTGCTCTACGTTAATTTTTTGCATACAATTAAAATGATCGAGCGGACATTTATTTAAACCATATTTGCTACAAGGCTGGCATTTTAAATTAAGTACAATATTGTCGTAGATAGGTTTGGGTTGGTGACTTAAAAAAACTTCCCCGTAATATGGTTCTACATCAAGGTCCGGCGAAGTGCCGCCCCAAAGTGCTATCACAGGGCGTTTGAGTGCACAAGCTATGTATTGCATACCTGTATCATTGCTGATAACAAGTTTTGCTTTCTTAATAATGTCTGCAGATTCGCTAATATTAAATTTACCGCAGGCATTATAAATTTTTACAGTATCTGTATCAGCAATTATTTTTCCACTTTCAATATCTTCTTTGCCGCCAAGCAAAATAATGGGATGATCAATTTTGCTGCACAATTCAATAATTTTTTCCTCAGGAAAACGTTTGGTAAAATAGGTAGCACCAATTACTATCACAATATATCCTGCTAAATGTCCCGTAGGAATATCATCCGGCTTTACTTCATATTGTGGTGCTATAAAATAATCTAAACCGCCGCCATCATCTGTTACACCAAGCGGAAGTACAGTATCTAAGCTGCGTAGAGTGATGTGCCTGTCAGGCATTACATCAATATTTAATTGAGTAAGAAGTAATTTTTGAAAAGTCAGTTTATTTATTGTATGTGTCTCTTTGCCTATTGCTCTTTTAATTTTATTGCTTCGTATATTGTTGTGAAGATCTATTACGTAATCATAATTTTCAGCCCTTAATTTTACAATTACTCCTTCTAAATTAGAATCGTAATAAAAAAACTTATCAATGTAAGGG
This sequence comes from Ferruginibacter sp., assembly GCA_025352435.1. GTDB lineage: Bacteria > Bacteroidota > Bacteroidia > Chitinophagales > Chitinophagaceae > Ferruginibacter. Next base: position 5,694 of record JANXTN010000233.1, read on the forward strand.
TTGGCAGCTGTTACAATTTTGTAAGAAAGTTTGGTAAGAAAATGTACTTCTGCATCTGGGAGTTGCTTTTTTACACAGCGAAATACGGGGCTTGCCAAAACAATATCACCAATAGATGAAAATCGAATTATGAGGATTTTTTTTGTCAAAATAATTTACTTATTCCTCTATAAAATTAAGGTCCTTACCAAATGTTTCTTTTGTAAAATATGCTGCAGTTAAACTTACAACCATTACAATTATCCCTAACCAGATAGCAGCAGTTATATAGGTAGTGTATTTTTGAAAACCATTAAACAACAGCAGCATTAATGGAAGTGAACCTCTCACCATATTTGGTACTGTAGTAGCAGCGCTTGCTCTTAAATTTGTACCAAATTGCTCGGCAGCCATTGTCACAAAAATGGCCCAAAAACCCGTACTAAAACCCATTGCAGCACAAATAAGATACATACTTCCTGCACTTGCATTTTTATCCTGTAAAAAGTAAAAGGTTATTGATATTATTGTGAAAAGATAAAAGATGAACAATGCTTTTTTTCTGCTCTTTAACCAATGGCTAAGCAGCCCAACCAACACATCTCCCAAGGCAATGCCCACATACGCAAACATAGTAGCGTTTTTAGGCAATATTTTTTCTGAAAGACCAAACTGCTCTCCAAAATTATTTGAGAATGCTATCAATATTCCAATCACATACCAGGTGGGCAATCCTATTAAAATGGCC
>JANXTN010000248.1 GCA_025352435.1 Ferruginibacter sp.
TAGCAAGGTTTCTTGGTTTATCTACATCTATTCCTTTTGCGATACCGGTATAATAGGAAAGTAATTGTAATGGTATAACACTAATGATGGGTGCTATCAATTCATCTGCTGTTGGTATAGCAATCACATCATGGCTTAAGCCAGGGCTTATTTCATCCCCTTCGGTTATAATGGAAATTATTTTTCCTTTACGTGCTTTTATTTCCTGCATATTGCTCACAATCTTTTCGTGGTACGAATCTTTTGTAGCAATAAATACAACCGGTAAGTTTTCATCTACCAATGCTATAGGTCCGTGTTTCATTTCTGCAGCGGGGTAGCCTTCAGCATGTATATAGGAGATTTCTTTCAGTTTTAATGCCCCTTCCAGTGCAATAGGGAAGTTATAACCTCTGCCTAAAAATAAAAAGTCTGTAGCATCTTTGTATTTTAAAGCAATCGCTTTTATCTCTTCTGCGTTCTTTAAAATTGCATCTACTTTTTCCGGTACATCTGCCAGTTCCACCAACAATTGCTGGTAACGCTCCTGCGTTATGGTTCCTTTTTGGATAGCAATGCGCAAAGCCATCATCATTAAAACTGCAAGCTGCCCCGTGAAGGCTTTTGTAGATGCTACGCCAATTTCGTGTCCTGCATGTGTGTAGGCGCCGGCGTGCGAAATACGTGCAATAGATGAACCTACAGCGTTCACCACACCAAAAATAAATGCACCATTTTCTTTTGCTTTTTCCAGCGCTACCAGGGTGTCTGCTGTCTCACCACTCTGCGAAATTGCAATAATAACGTCACCCTTATTTACAATAGGATTTCTATATCTAAATTCAGATGCGTATTCAACTTCCACAGGAATTCTGCAAAGCTCTTCAATAATATATTCTGCCACCAATCCCGCATGCCAGCTCGTTCCGCAGGCAACGATCATAATTCTATCAGCATTTTTTATCTGCTCAATGTGATCATCAATTCCCGCCATGGTAATTGTGCCCGCTTCAATATTTAAACGCCCACGTAAACAATCCTGAATGGTATTTGGTTGCTCGTAAATTTCCTTTAGCATAAAATGGTCATAGCCACCTTTTTCAATGGCTGCCAGTTCCATATCGAGTTTTGTAATGAAAGGTGTTATTTTTTCATTGCCCAGATTTTTCAAAATCAATTCATCAGGGCGTACAATTGCAAGTTCGTAATCATTTACATACACTACTTCTTTGGTATATTCAATAATTGGCGATGCATCACTTGCTAAAAAATGTTCTCCCTTTCCAATACCAATTACCAAGGGGCTTCCTTTTCTTGCAGCAATAATAGTTTCAGGGTCTTGCTCATCTAACAACAAAATGCAGTAAGCACCGGTAATTCTTTTTAGCGCAATGCGCACAGCTTCTTCCAACGTGCAGTTATTGTTCAATAAAATATCTTCAATAAAATTCAGTAATACCTCTGTATCTGTATCGCTGGTAAATGAGTAATTTTTACTGAGTAATTCTTTTTTCAGTTGCGCATAATTTTCAATAATACCGTTGTGTATCATGGAAAGTCTGCCTGTGCTTGATGTATGAGGATGAGAATTTCTATCACTAGGCTCACCGTGCGTTGCCCAACGGGTGTGCCCAATACCAATATTTGCATGTAGATTTTTACCAACTAAACTTTCTTCCAGCTCTGCCACTTTCCCTTTCTTTTTATAGACGTCCAGTTTACCATTGTGCAACAATGCCACGCCGCTGCTGTCGTAACCTCTATATTCCAATCTTTTCAGCCCTTTTAAAATAATGGGGTAAGCTTCCTTCGGGCCCGTGTATCCAACAATTCCGCACATAGTTTTATAGTTAAGTTATTTATTTGTTTTTTTTGACTTGCAATATTATTGAAAATTGAGGGTTGTACCTATTTTATAACATCGATAGGTGGAAGGCAATTATTTGTCCAAGTTTTTAAATATGTGGGGCTGTGTGCCATAGGAATGCTATTTAGCTTTTGTTACGGCTGTTGGTAGTAGTCCTCACTACGCTGCGCTTCGTTGTGGGCTACTACTGCCCATCCGCCAGCCCCTCGGCAGATGAATTTTATTCAGCCTTTATTACGTAGGAGATAAATATTGACCGATGGCATACAAAGGAACATTTACCAGCCAACTTTCTTCTCTGTACTTATTTATAGAAGTTCGTAAGGCAGTTTTGGGTGAAAACTTTTCTACGTACACTTTTAAGCTTTTCGGTTTTACATTCTCTTCAGCTTTTACTTCAATAGGTATAATTTCATTTTTATCCTGTATCACAAAATCAATTTCTGCAAGTGTGTTTGCTACAGACCAATAATATAAAGCTGTCTTTATTTTTAATTGCTGGCATACATACTGTTCGGTAAATGCACCTTTAAATTCTGTAAGTATATTGTTTTTTTCGAGCAGTATTTTTTCATCCATATTGCCAATCGCATTTAGCAAGCCTATATCTAACAAAAACAATTTAAAGGAGTCAAAATCTGCATATGCATTTAAGGGCAATATTGGTTTTTCTATTCGGTTTACTTTTAAAACCAACCCGGCATCTACCAACCAGTTTATCGCCATTTCAAAGTCTTTTGCTCGGGCAGCTTTTTTAATTTGTCCGTAGATAAATTTCCTGTTTTCTTTTGCCAGCTGGCTTATGAGCGATTGCCAAACCATTTTTATTTTAGGTACAAGTTCGTTTGGGGCATGTTTGGCAAAATCATTTTCGTAGCCGGTTATTATTTTTTGTTGAATGTTTCGTACTGCTTTTAAATCAGTGTTTTCAATATAGTTTGCAACCACTTCGGGCATCCCGCCAATAAAATAATAAAGCCTTAATTTATCTACCAGCTTTTCATGAAATGTTGATACTACTTCCCAGTTTTTATTTTGAATTTCCTGCGCAAGCATTTGCTCCCCTGTATTTTTTAAAAACTCCATAAAAGTTAATGGGAATAGTTGTAAAAAATCTACTTTCCCCACCGGAAAAGAATTGTTCTTTTGTAGCGAAACACCTAATAATGATCTTGCTGCTATTATAAAATATTGAGGGGCCTGTTCATTACACTTTTATGTACGAATACGATTTACTCAGGATGATAAATCTTTACAGCATTCTTATAAACCTCCTGTTTATCCAGCGTCATCGGTTTGGTTTTTTGCTGCAAATACATTTCTACCTGGTCATCAAAATGTTTGCTTTCGGGGTGGCTGCTGGCGCCATACATATTGATAGTTTCTATTTTCGGCAAGCTATCTTTTGAAAAGCGCACAAACATTATCAGGCCATCGCCACCTATAGATTTTAAGCGACCGTTTTTCATTGGTTCTGTCCACTGCGGAGAAAGCACATCAGGAAAACCACCCAATGAGTACTCTCTGTTTCCTCTTACGAGTTTTTGTAAATCTCCTAACGCTATATCCGTTCTGCCAAAATTTGTTTGCATATAATTGTTTACGTATTCAAAAGTTTCATCAGCCTCACCCTTAGTAATTTTTCTTTTTGACTTTCCCTGAAACTTCTTTTTTAAATACTCGTAGGATAGTAAGAATATGGCTGCACCCTTGCTTTCTGTATTTCCTTTTTTATCCCAGTTTTTAAATGTGGAAATAATGGATGCATATTGCGGATATTCATTTTCATTTAAAAAGAACATGCTATCTATATTAAAATTGTATTGCAATATGGCCGGCAGTTGTTGGTCAAACTTTATAGATTTAAATTTCTCATAGCTTAGTTTTTCATTTTGTGGGAAGAGTTCCATAAACCTAACGTTTCTATTTAAGCTGTAATTTTCCCAGTTGTCTTCTTTGGGGTAAGAAGCAAATTTTAAATTATCTTCGGGTGCAGTTGCTAAAAAAGAGGAATGATTTGTATTAAATAAAAACCCACTTTTCGGATTGATGTATTGAGGCAATTCGCTTAGTTTTCTAAAGTTTGTCCACAGTGTTTTTGAAGTATTACCGGGCACTGTGCCTGTCCATTTATAACCTTCATTGCGCACGGGCATTGCAGCATTGTTTATGTAAAAAATAGTATCGTGTTTATCTGCATACATAATATTAAACATGCTTAGTTCCTGTTTGCTTAATGCTGCGTAAAACTCAGTGTAGTTTTTTGCTTTGTCCATTTGGTACCATTGGTCTAGTGCGCCAATCTTCATATTTGCACCAAGGCGAATGGAGTAAAAACCCGTTTTGTTTTTCATGGTAGCACCGTACTTGCTCCAATAAATTTTGCGTTTTATTTTAATGGGGATTCCCTTTATGCCTAGCTTAACGGTTTTCACTTCGAGGTTGGTCCATTGCCCGTCAAACATGTATTGCATGTCATTATCAGGATTCATTTGCAACTGGTATTCATCTATTCTGTCGCAGTAGTTTACGGTATGTGCCCAACCGAGGTTTTCATTTACCCCGTGTAAAATACAAGGTGCACCTGCAAGCAAACCACCCAAAACATTTAAGCCTTCTTCACTACGAATATGTGCTTCGTAAAATGCCTGTGGTCCCGTATTTGGCTGATGGGCATTTATCAATAAAAAAGATTCGCCGGTGGTAGTTTTAGTATTTAGTACCGCTGCAGAGTTACTGCCCTTTTTATTGTACTCCGGTGCAGGTGGTTCTGTGTTAGAGAATATTCTTTTCAAAGCCCCATCGCCGCCATTAAAAATAGTTAATGCAAATACGGAGGACGAAATGTATTCTTTGATAGTAATAGGAAATAAGTTTTTATTGAGCACTTCGCTTTTGTGTGTGGCAGCGTAATGGTTAAGCGCCTGCACATAACCTGTGATGTATTGTATAAATGCGGGGGATAAAGTGTTCCATTTTTCTTCTGTAATTTCTTTGCAGCGAAACAATGCAAATGCATAATCGCCTGCGGCACCCTGCTTGCCAAGTACTTTGCCCATTAAACCTTTTACGGGTAAAAGTAACTGCTGCATGCTTCCAAATTCATCTTCTGCCTCTGCCCATGCAAGCCCGTAAGCCACTTCAGGATCTGTTTTAGCAAAAATATGCGGTACACCAAAACTATCTCTTACAATATCAATCCTGGTGGGATTTATAGGTGTTTGGGAAAATAGATTAGCGATAAATAATAAACTTACTAAAAGGAAAAATGATGGCTTCATTTATAAAAGAAAATAGATGGTTCAAAAGTTTTGTAAATATAAGTTGTTTGGTAAATGGTATGATAAATTGGAAGGTGATATGATGCAAGCGGACTGTTGCAATGTTTATCTTTAAAAAATGTAGTAGGTGCCACCTGTAAGCTCTAGCAATTTTAATTATTATAAAAAAACAGCAGGGTAGGAGTTTGCTTAAAGCAACTATATAAAAAAACGGCAGCATCAACAACTCTGTTTATCATCCTAGATCGAATAATTCAAAGTAAGCAATAATTGATTTTTTGAAATTGAATGATTATTTAAGTTTTGGAAGCCTTTCTGGAACCCAGCCTGGTAACCGTAGTGACTACAGCGCCATTGTAGGATGAACCCTGTTCTGTTTTGATCAAAACTGGTAGAAGATTGCTGCGTTTTAAAAAACAGTTCATTTTGTAAAATGAAATTAATTTTACTAGAGGCAGAAAATGTTTTTAATGCAATTTCTACATTGTTTTGTAAACGGTATCTATATTGAAGTATACGAGATTTGTTGCTTGGATGTATGTCTCTTCTTTCAAAGAGAAGCCTGTTTCTGTTTTCTAAATTATGGACCTTAACCTTATTTAATAGCCCAATATCAACCTGGGTTTCAGTAGCGTTTAATAAATCTGCTTTTTCATTTTGTAAACTGAATGTTTTTGCGAGCAAAACTGAACCTACAACTGCATAATTATTTTTTAAATTATAAAATACCCAAAACCTTGAACCTCTCATTAATGGCAGCCTATACAAGTTTTTATCATTGGTTAAATAATTAGCCTGCTGGCGGAAATTAATATCTACAGCAGCTGAAAATCTGGAACTGATTTTTGCTGAAAAATTATATTTAGCCCACAGCTCATTGCGTGTTTGGGCGATAGCTATATTGGTGAAAATAATTACAGCGCTGATGGTTAAAAATATTTTCATTTAATAAAAAAGTCTTTTAATAATAATACAAATCTCGCCTCCACGAAGGAAAGAAAACTACACTTCTTTCTTTCACTTACATCTGTTGTGTTCTAAGGAAAGATTGCGGTACAAATCAATTTAATTTTTCAGATTACTGCTCGAGTCAAAAAAAGCATCTACGTCTTTTTTAAACTGTACCATATCGGGTTTGTTTATGTAGAACATGTGCCCGGCATTGTAAAAATATTGTTTGATATTTTTTCTGACTTCGGGGCGAAGAAACATGTGTTCAATATCATACTGGGCAGTAAAATATGGTGTGGCAAAATCATAGTAGCCGGAGCCAACATACACTTTTAACGCTGGGTTTTTCGTCATTGCATCTCGCAGGTTTTCCGCTACATTTAAAAACTGGTTTTGTACATTGCTGTAATTCCATGGAGTAACGCTTCCAAAAATATTATACGCTTTGTCTTCTTTAAAATTTAAGTCTTTCCCAAAATAATCATTGATGGCAGATGTGAAAGGACCATCTATATTTGAAAACGACGGATCATAACTTACACCTTCACCCACATCATCAAAGTCACGCCCGGTAAAGCGTGCATCTAATCTTCCAATGGTTAGTCCATCAGCTCTCCTAAGTTCTTTGTAAAAGCGATTTTCATCTACCCGCAGGTTTGCAGCAAGGCAATAATCTTTGCTCAAGCCTGTATAATAACTCATCTTTTCTGCGATGTTATTTTTTTCTGCATCGGTCATCCATCCTCCTTTTATTAAGGCAGTTGCATATTCGCCCAAGGCAAATTTTTCACTTTCTCTCAATGTCTTTTGCAAGTCTGCCTGCAAGGCAGGAGCAAGTTTTTTATGGTACCAAGCAGCTGCTGTGTATGATGGAATGTACAATGCACGTGGCAGATCGTTACCGATATAATAATCGTTTGTACCAAAATTGAGCACCGGAGAAATAAGAAATATTCCATTGAAATATATGCGGTAACTGTCCTGCAAATATTTTGAAAGCCCTGCAGCTCTTGTAGTGCCATAGCTTTCGCCTGCAAGGTATTTTGGTGAGCCCCACCTTTCGTAGCGAGATAAAAAGTGCCTGATAAAAGAAGCTATAGATTGCACATCTTCTACAAATCCATGAAATTGTTTTGGACTTTCTCCGGGAGCAGGTCTGCTAAAACCTGTAGCCACGGGATCTATAAACACCAGGTCTGTTTTATCTAACCAACTATATTCATTGTCTAAAACTTTGTAAGGCGGAGCTGTAGCTGTGCCATCATCTTTTAGCAATACTCTTTTTGGAGCAAGGCCACCCATGTGTAACCAAACTGAGGATGAGCCAGGACCGCCATTAAATGTAAAGCATATTGGTCTTGCATTTTCTGCATCGCCGTCTTTTTTATAATAGGTAAAAAATATTTTTGCTACAAGTTTACCTGTATCATTTTTTAGATCTAAATAGCCGGTGTGTGTGGTATAGTCTATCTTTCTCCCACCTATTGTGTTAGTGCCTTTGGTGATTGTAACCTGTACCCCTGCAGGTAATAAATCTTTAACCGGAATTACAGGAGTCTTTTGTGCAAAGGCTTGTGCACTCATAATTACAAATGCAATAGGTAGCAATAGTTTTCTCATAGAAATAATTTGTGGTAACCCTAAAATTAATTGAAACCCATTTTAAAACAATTTATAAATAGAAGTGAGTGATAAATTATTTTGGGTTATTTAAAGTAATATTTAAAACAGCAATACCTGCATCAAACTGCCTCTTAATCTTTCCAGATTGCACCTACACCTGCTTGCCACAGCATTTGATTAAAAGCAGGAATGTCTTTACTGAGTAAATCATTACCTCTGTTTTTTAATACAGCCCATTGTGCATTTAATTCTTTTATAAGATCAAGAGCAGGCTGATTGATTGCCGGAATATCACTTTCTGACTGGTTAAGCAGAAACATATAATTCGCAGAAAATTTATTGGGGAAATTTTCTACATCATCATAAGCTGTTGACTTTCGTTGAATCATTTCTTCATCCCATGCTTTCATGCGTTTTAACAATGCGGCAGCCTGTGTTTTAATGGCTGCATATTTTTCAGCAGGTAAAAGTGTAGCCAGCATCTGCTCAAGTTGCCCCCTTTTAGCATCCATTGTATTGATCATTTTATGCATAGTGGTAACTTCTGCTTCCATAGCACTCATGGTGCTGTTGTAAGCTGTATATGCAGCTGGCGTGGTAGCATACAATGGATTGGCTAAAATAGTTGCTTTAGTGTTGGTTTGTAATTCGCCTACTTTTAATGAAATGCTGTAGGTCCCTGGTATAGCTTTATGACCACGGTAGCTGCTTTCAATGTACACATTAGGTATGCCGGGAATAGTGGCGTATCGCATATTCCATACAAAACGGTTAAGCCCTTTTTCGTTGGGTAATACAGGTTCCTTCGGCGGAGCACCATCATATTTTTTATAGGTACTGTCTGCTTTTGAACTGAATGTATGTACAACATTTCCGGCAGCATCTTTTATCTCCATTGTTACAACCGCAGTTGTATCCTTTATTTTAGGAAGTTGATAATAAATCACGACGCCGGTGGCCGGGTTTACTCCACGGTATTTACCGGTACCGTCAAAATCTGGCTTGCTTTCATCCAGTTCACTGCTGCCATTTACGAGGTAAGCTGGCGATGGTTCAAACATTATAATATTGCTCGTATCTTTTTTGTACTGACGAATCAAACTCAAATCATCCAGTATCCAAAACGAACGACCTGAGGTAGCAGCAATTAAATTACTTTGATGAATTTTTAAATCGGTAACAGGTGTTACAGGAAAA
>JANXTN010000266.1 GCA_025352435.1 Ferruginibacter sp.
AAGCAAGGCCGGTGATATAGCCATGCGCACCCAAGGCGAATGGCCTGCAAAATGGAAAGGTCAAGGGGATTTTGTAATGCCGGGTTTTGACAGTTCCTACATGTGGCAGGGAATGATTCCACAAAATGAAATTCCTTTTCAGTACAATCCTGAGAGAGGATTTGTGAGCAGTGCAAACCAAAAACCTGCAGATTCAACTTACGCATATTATTTAGGAAGAGAGTATCCCGTTGCACGAGGTTTGGTTATTAATAAAAGACTTTCAGCGATGCAGCAAATTACCCCGCAGGATATGATGGCATTACAAACTGACAACTATAATATTTATGCGGAGGAGCTGCTGCCTTTACTTTTGCGGCAAATAAATGAACAACAATTAAATGGGGATGAAAAGAAATATTTCTCGATATTAAAATCGTGGAATTACAGGAATGACGCCATGTCCACAGGGGCAACGGTTTTTAACGAGCTTTATAAAAAGTTTAAATCAGTTGTATATGATGATGAATTTGCTAAAGCACCTGCTCCAATTCAATTGCCTTTTGAAAGCACTTTAATAGAAGCCACTTTACGAGATAGTTCCTACAAATTTTTTGATGATATAAGGACTGCTAAAAAAGAAACGCTGGCCGACGATGTATTGAAGTCGTTTAAAGAAACGGTTGTTATTTTAAAAGATCTGGAAGCGAATGACAGATTGGTATGGTGGAAAAACAAAGACACGAGAATAAACCATTTGCTAAAGCAAGCGGCATTTAGCAGAATGCATTTGGATATGGGCGGTGGAAGAAATATGATAAATGCCACCACAGAAGATCATGGGCCAAGCTGGAGAATGGTAGTGAGCCTTACTGCAAAAACTGAAGCTTATGGTGTTTATCCTGGTGGGCAAAATGGCAACCCTGGCAGTAAATTTTACGACAATTTTGTAGACCAGTGGGGTGCAGGAAAATATTATGCTTTGTGGATGATGACCAAAGATGAAACGAAAGATAGCCGGGTGAAATGGGTTATGAATTTCTCCAATTAATTTTTAAATTATTATCAAACATTCTATGAAATTTTTTATTTCCATTTTATTGATCGCCTTATTGAGTTTTGCAGCTTGTCTTTTTTTACCATGGTGGTTTATCGCTATTTCAGGTTTTGTTGTGGCATTTGCTATTCCTCAAAAAGCAGGATTATCGTTTTTAGCAGGGTTTATTGCGCTCTTCTTTTTATGGGCGGGACTAAGCTTTTGGATGAGTGCCGCAAATGATAATATTCTTGCACATAAAATATCTATTCTTTTTCTGAAGGCTGACAATCCTTTTTTATTAATTGCAGTTGCGGGTTTAATAGGTGGTTTGGTAGCGGGTTTGGGGAGTTTATCGGGGAGGTTAGCCAGAAAACTAATAAACAGATAATTTGATTTAGAGTTTCTGTAACAGTTTCAGGTCTAAATTCGTCCTACCAAAAAACTGTACATGCGTTTATTTTTACTAGCTCTGGGATTAATTTTTATACACGACCTTTCTGCACAAAAAATTTACGGAACAATATTTAATTCTAATGGTGATCTTTTACCATTTGCATCCATTTCTGTAAAAGGCACTTCCAAAGGAACAAGTGCAAATGACAGAGCTAAATATTCTCTTTCTCTGCCTGCGGGCAACTTTACCATCGTTTGTCAAAACCTTGGATATACATCGTTAGAAAAAAAAATAACGATAAATGGTGACATCGAGCTTTCATTTGTATTAGCCGATCAAAAGCTGACAATGGAAACGGTGGTGATTAAAAAAGGAGGGGAAGATCCGGCTTATGAAATAATTAGAAGTGCCATAAAAAAGAAAAACTTTTATGCCAACCAGGTAAAATCCTTTACCTGTAATATTTATGGTAAGGATCTAATAAAACTAAAAACACTACCTAAGAAAATATTTGGACAGAAAATTCCTGATAGCGATAGAAAAGATATGGGGCTTGACTCTACAGGCAGTGGTATTATTTATCTTTCTGAATCTGTATCAAAAGTAAGCGCCCAACAGCCTGATAAAATTAAACTTGAAGTTATGAGCAGCAGGGTAAGTGGAAGCGGCAGTTTTGGTTTTAATTTTCCCTCCTTCATCAGTCTTTATAGTAACAACGTAAAAATATTTACAGACAGGTTTAATCCCCGTGGATTTATTTCACCGATTGCAGATGGTGCTTTAAATTTTTACCGATACAAATACCTGGGTACTTTTTTTGAAAATGGTCGTTCTACGAGTAGTATTCAGGTGATGCCAAAGCGGAAGTTTGAACCGCTTTTTTCAGGCATCATAAACATTGTGGAAGATGAGTGGAGCATTCAAAGTTTTAATTTAACATTAACCAAATCTTCTCAATTAGAAGTAATGGATACTTTACAAATATCCCAATTGCATGTGCCGTTGGAAGGTGGGATGAGAAGAGTAAAAAATCAGCTGCTCCATTTTAATTTTAAACAATTTGGTATAGATGCGGGCGGAAATTTTCTCACAGTTTACTCTGACTATAATGTAAAGCCAAATTTCAGTAAAAAGTATTTTGATAATGTGGTGATTAAATATGACACAGGCGTAAATAAAAAGACAACCGCCTACTGGGACAGTACCAGAGCCGTTCCTCTTGAAAAAGAAGAAGAGCAGGATTATAAAAAGAAAGACAGTATTTATATACAAAACAAAGACTCATTATTATCACGACGTTCAATCGATTCCCTTAATAAAAATCAGCTTAAAATAAAACCTCAGGATATTTTTTTAAGAGGTGTAAGAAGAAACCATTACACAAAGACGAATACTATTTCGTGGGGAATAGATCCTTTGCTTACTAATGCAGAATACAACCCGGCAGAGGGAGCAGTGGTAAATTTGAATGGATACATAAACAAATTTGGAAACAAAAGCAGATCAGGAATTTCATTCAGGCCTTCAATAAGGTATGGATTTAATAATACCCATTTAAATCCACAGGCATCACTTACTTTTTTTACGAGAGAGCAAGATTCGGTTTCTACCAAACTGAAAAGATATTCGGTGACATTAAGTGGCGGAAAACGGGTGAGTCAATTCAATAAGGAAAGTAATTTTCTTCCTCTAAGTAATACAATCGGGACATTATTTTATGGTAAAAATTATTTAAAAACGTATGAGAATACTTTTGGCAGTATTGCGTACAACAGGCGATTTGAAAGTGGATTGCGGTTTACGGTATATGGGCTTTTTGAAAATAGAATTCCTTTAAACAACACAACCAATTTCACCATCTTTAAAAAGGATAGCAGTAACATAACGCCCAACTATCCAATTGAGAAATTGACAGAACAATTTGAAGCACACAAAGCCTTTATTACAGGCGTCACAATAAGTTTCAGGCCGGGGCAAAAATTTATTCAATTTCCAACTTATAAAGTGGGTATTGGATCAAAGTATCCAACTTTCGTTCTTAATTACACAAAAGGGATAAATAAAATTTTGGGCAGTGGAGTGGATTTTGATAAATGGCGTTTTTCTATACAAGATGATAAAAACTTAAAAATTGCAGGTGCTATAAAATACAAAATCGGTATTGGCGGTCTCCTAAATAGTAAGAAAGTTTTTATTCAAGACTTTCAACATTTTAATGGGAACAGAGTTTTATCAGCCAGCGAATATGTAAACAGTTTCCAGCTTGCTCCTTATTATGCTTACAGCACTATTGAAAAATTTTACTCATTCGGGCATGTCGAGCACCATTTTAATGGACTCTTCACAAATAAAATTCCATTATTCAGAAAATTAAACTGGAACCTCGTTGGCGGAAGTAATGCTCTGTATGTAAATCAAAAGAACAATTACGTTGAAGTATTTGGAGGGTTAGAAAATATTTTGAAAATATTCAGAGTTGATCTGGTGGTGGGCTACAGTAAAAACAATGTAAGTACAGGTTTTAGAATAGGAGCCGGCGGCTTGCTCGGCGGTAGTTTAAGCAGAAGTGCAGCGGGAAATAATGTAAACGTTGGATTTTAATTTTTGAGTCTAAAAATTTTTAGGAATAACTTTATACTTGTTATTTGGTTTGCCATGCAAGCATCCAATCATTTTTCTTGATTTCTTTTTTATTTTAAAAAAGATCAAATTTTTACAAACATGTCCGTTCTACACAACCGGCATAGCCAAGCCGAATTAAAGAAACTTTTGGTTGAAGAGAAAGAGCCACGCATAACCGTTTCTTTTTACAGGTATTTTTTTATTGAAAGTCCCGTTGATTTCAGAAACGATCTTTACAAAAAACTGGATGCTTTAAAAGTGTTCGGTAGAATTTATGTTGCGCATGAAGGCATAAATGCCCAGCTTAGTTTTCCGGAGAGTAATGCAGTCGCGTTTAAAAATATAATTGAGAATACTACAGGTTTAGAAGGCTTGAGATTAAATACTGCTGTTCAGCATGAAGCTGCGGAAAATATGCGACCGGCCGGAGGTAAAAGTTTTTGGGTATTAAAAATTAAAGTGAGAGATAAAATTGTTGCAGATGGGATTACAGATGAAAACTTTAATATGGCTAATAAAGGGAGTTATGTAAATGCAGATGAGTTTAACAAACTGAGCGATGATGAAAATACTATAGTGGTTGATATGAGAAACCATTATGAATATGAAGTTGGCAGATTTGAAAATGCCATTGAAATCCCAAGCGACACGTTTAGGCAACAGCTTCCAATGGCTGTGGATATGTTGAAAGATAAAAAAAACAAAAATATTATCATGTACTGCACCGGAGGTATACGCTGTGAAAAAGCAAGTGCATATATGCTACACAATGGTTTTAAAAATGTATACCATTTACAAGGCGGTATTATTAATTATGCAAACAAAGTAAAGGAGAAGGGATGGCCAAATAAATTTCATGGGAAAAATTTTGTGTTTGATGATAGGCTGGGAGAAAGAATAACAGACGAAGTAATTGCGACATGCCACCAATGTGGTGCTGGAGCAGACACACATACAAATTGTTTAAATGATGGCTGCCACTTACTTTTTATACAATGCGAAAAATGTGCGCAAGAATACAACGGATGCTGTAGTGCAGAATGCAAAAGAATATTTGCATTACCGGCAGAAGAACAAAAGGAACTACGAAAAGGAATAGATAAGGGGAATATGATTTTTAATAAATCAAGAATGCGCAAACCAGACCTTTAAATGAAAAGCCCTTTTGAATTTTCAAAAGGGCTTAAGTTTTTATAGAAAAACTCCTTCATCATCATGCCGGGAAAATTCGTTGCTTTTAACAGTAGACTTAATCTTTGTTTCTGCATTTTTAAGACTAGGTGATAATTTATCAGAAAATTGTTGTGCAATTTTATTAAAAGTTGTTTCCTCCGCAGGTTCTTCGTATAACTCTCGAAGTTCATGTTCGGCTTTTAATATTATAGCCACAATACCACCTATTGCTGCACCAGCAAGAATCCCCAAAATAATGTTTGATTTTTTCATCCTAAAATTGACTTTATTATAACGGTCTTCTTCCGGAAATAACTCTAAATAATACAGCAACAATTGCTATAACCAACAGTATGTGAATAATACCGCCGGTATAAAATCCACCGAAAAAAGAGATCGCCCAAATTATAACTAGTATAACGGCGATGGTGTAAAGTAAATTGCCCATAATGTTTTGTTTTTAATGTTGAAAAAAGTTTAATAATATATCAAATATTCCCAAATTATATGCCACCATAAATTTAATGTACAAAATCGCTAGGTTTAAAAAAATTATGGGTATTTAATTCCACATCATCCTATCCCATCTTATTCAAAGTATTAGTTATTACTTTGTACAATTTTTCCTCATCAATTATCTTGGGAATAAATATTTGTCCGGTAATATTTTCAAACAATTCAATATACCGTCTGCTAATTTCCTCAACTTTTTTATCCGTAATATTTGGAACCGCTTGTCCCTCTTTTCCCATAAAGTCATTATCCATTAGCCATTCTCTTACAAATTCTTTACTGAGTTGCTTTTGTTTTTCTCCGTTCTTCAGCCTTTCAGTAAAACGATCTGCATAAAAATATCTGGATGAATCCGGGGTATGAATTTCATCCATTAAATAAACTTCGTCATTTATTTTCCCAAATTCATATTTGGTATCCGCTAAGATGAGTCCTTGTTTTGCAGCTAATTCTTTTCCTTTATCAAACAACTGGAGTGCATATTTTTCTAAAATAAACCATTCGGATTCTGTTGCCAATTGTTGTTTTAAAATTTCATCTTTACTAATATCCTCATCATGCCCATCAACAGCCTTTGTAGACGGAGTAATGATTGGTTTTTCAAAAAAATCATTTTCTTTCATTTCGTCAGGTAATTGAACACCGCATAGAGCTCGTTTGCCATCTTTATAAGTACGCCACGCATGCCCTGTAAGGTTACCTCTAACTACCATTTCAATTTTAAATGGATGACATTTTTTACCTATGCTCACATTAGGTGCGGGCACAACTTCAAGCCAATTAGGGCATATTTCACTGCATTCTTTCATCATGTATGCAGCAATTTCGGTTAAAACCTGTCCTTTGTAAGGTATAGTTCGTGGTAAAATGACATCGAATGCAGAGAGCCTGTCGCTAGCAATCATCACCAAAATGTCGTCGTTTATTGTGTAAACATCTCTTACTTTACCGCTGTAAAAATTTGTTTGTCCCTTAAATTGAAAATTAGCCATAGCACTAAAATAAGTTGAACCATTGATAAGTGCAACTGGTATTATTTTTTAATAAGCACATAAGTGAAAAAAAAAAATTTTATAACCTAATAACAATGCTTATTTTGGCAAATATTTTAAACCCAAACCAACAGATATGAGAAAATTTACAAGCTTCATGATTACAGTGTTGCTGGCTAGCATCTTTTCGGTGTCAGCGTATGCGCAAAATGTAACCATCAGCGGTAACGTAAAAAACAGCAATTCCACAGAAAATGCAGCCGCTGTTTCAGTTACTATTAAAGGTACTGATGCAGGGACATTTACAGATGAAAAGGGTAACTATTCTATTTCGTCAAAATCCTTACCTGTAACCCTTATATTTTCTTCAGTAGGATATGCAACCCAAGAGATCGTTGTAACCAGTGTAGGGCAAAAAGTTAATGTAAATTTCGTACCTAGTGAGGCTTTGGGGCAGGAAATAGTTGTTTCCGCGTCAAGAGCTGCACAAAGAATTTTAGAATCTCCGGTGTCTATCGAAAGAGTGAGCGCCGCAGCCATCAGAACATCGCCTGCTGCAAGTTATTATGATGTAGTTGCTAATCTGAAAGGAGTTGACATCACAACTTCTTCTCTAACCTTTAAAACACCAAGTACTCGTGGGTTCAACGGAAGCGGTAATTTACGCTTTAACCAACAAGTAGATGGGATGGATAACCAAGCTCCCGGATTAAATTTTTCAGTAGGTGGAATAGTGGGTTTAACTATGCTAGATGTTGATAATATGGAATTATTGCCTGGAGCTTCTTCAGCTTTATATGGACCAGGTGGGATGAACGGAACTTTTTTAATAAATAGTAAAAGCCCTTTTAAAT
>JANXTN010000345.1 GCA_025352435.1 Ferruginibacter sp.
GGTGCTGGTCACGCAGGATGCGAAGCCGCAGCTGCAGCTGCAAACATGGGAAGCAAGGTTTTATTGCTTACTATGAATATGCAAACCATTGCTCAAATGAGCTGTAATCCTGCAATGGGCGGAATTGCAAAAGGGCAAATCGTACGAGAGATAGATGCACTTGGAGGATACAGTGGTATAGTTACAGATAAAAGCATGATTCAGTTTAGAATGCTAAACCGTTCAAAAGGTCCAGCAATGTGGAGTCCCCGTGCACAAAGTGATAGAATGTTGTTTGCACAAATCTGGCGCGAAATGCTTGAACAAACTCCAAATGTTGATTTTTATCAGGATACCGTTTATAACTTAATAGTAGAAGATGGAAAGGTGAAGGGTGTTGTTACAGGTCTTGGTCATAAAATATACTCCAGCTCAGTTGTGTTGACCAACGGTACATTTTTAAATGGTGTAATTCATATTGGAGAGAAAAATTTTGGTGGCGGCAGAGTTGCAGAAAAAGCGGCAACAGGCATTACAGAACAATTAGTTTCTCTTGGTTTTGAAACAGCTCGGCTGAAAACCGGTACGCCTCCAAGAATAGATGGGCGCAGTTTGGATTATACCAAGATGGAGGAACAGAAAGGAGATGAGGAGTTGGTGGGTTTTAGTTATTTAAACAAAGCTGAATTAAAACCTCAAAGCCAAAAAAGTTGTTGGATAACCTATACAAATCAAGAAGTACATGATATTTTAAGGACAGGATTCGAAAGTAGTCCGATGTTTCAAGGTCGCATTCACGGAACAGGTCCAAGGTATTGTCCAAGTATAGAAGATAAAATAAATCGTTTTGCTGAGAGGGAAAGGCATCAACTTTTTGTAGAGCCTGAAGGTTGGAACACAGTGGAAATCTATGTAAACGGTTTTTCTTCCTCCTTACCTGAGGAAGTACAACTAAAGGCATTGAGAAAAGTTCCTGGTTTTGAAAACTGTAAAATGTTTAGACCTGGTTATGCTATTGAGTACGATTTCTTCCCACCTACACAACTTAAAGCGAGCCTGGAAACAAAATTGATTAAAAATTTGTTCTTTGCAGGGCAAATAAATGGTACGACAGGGTATGAGGAGGCAGCTTGCCAAGGTATGATGGCAGGTATAAATGCGCATTTAAGAGTGAAGGATGAGCCTGAATTTATATTAAAGCGCAGCGAAGCATATATTGGTGTACTCATTGATGATTTAATAAATAAGGGTACCGATGAACCATATAGAATGTTTACCAGCAGGGCTGAATTTAGAACTTTATTAAGGCAGGATAATGCGGATATAAGGCTAACCGAAATTGGTTACAGACTTGGTATAGCATCTCAGGAAAGAATGGATAATGTTCTAGAAAAGAAAAATAATGTTGAGCAGGCGATAGATATAATAAACAACCTCTCTTTAAACATAGGGGAAGCGGAAAACTATCTAAACTCTATCGATTCTGCTTCACTGCTATTTAAACAAAAAGTTTCACAGCTTTTATTAAGACCAAATGTTGGATTGGCACAAATGATGCAAAAAATTGATTCTGTTGCAGATGCATTAAAAGAATTTAAAACTGAAGTACTAGAACAAGCAGAAATACAAATTAAATATAATACTTATATAGAGAAAGAAAAGGAGTTGGTAGAAAAAATGAGTCAGTTAGAAAACCTCGCAATTCCTTCAGATTTTAATTACGAAAAGCTTATTTCTTTAGGAAATGAAGCAAAACAAAAATTTAAAAAAATACAACCTAGAACGCTTGGGCAGGCAAGCAGAATAAGCGGAGTGAATCCAAGCGATGTACAAATTTTGATGGTTTACATGGGTAGGTAATATATAAAACTCTGATATGGAAGAATTAAAGGCTGGAGATATTGTAGAATTAAAATCCGGTAGTCCTAAGATGACTATTGCTTTTATTTCAAAAGAAGGATATTGCTATTGTACATGGTACGACCCCAATGCGTTCACATGGCATGAACAAGTGAAAATATATACGGTATTATTGAAAAAGATTTCGGATTAATTTAGTTAGTAAAACTTTTTTTCTTGCATTCTCGTAACTGGTAGTGTATTTATAGGAACTATAAATTCCTTTTAATGCATAAAGAATGTTCAGGTGTAGTTTTTAGGTTAGATAGCCCTTGTGAAAACAAGGGTTTTTTTATGCAGATTTGTATTTATTATCACAAATCGTTTTAAGACATTCCATTCTAAGTAATATGAAAATTAGGAGCGGCTTTGTAGAGAACAGTCTAAGCTTTACATTTGTAAAAACCTTCATTATACCCGATTTAATAAAAATTTTATGGCAGAACCAAAGCTGAGTAACCTTGCACAAACCCTTATAGGTTCAGAAATTGTGAAACTTGGCGGCATCATAAAAGATAAAATAAGTAAAGGAGAACAAATTTATAACTACACCATTGGTGATTTTGATTCATCAGAATTCCCTATCCCTACATTACTGCGTGAAGAAATAAAAAATGCATACGATGAAGGCTTTACAACTTATCCTATTGCAGATGGAGAAACAGACTTAAGGAAAAGCGTTGCCAGTTTTATCAAGACAAGACAAGGACTCGATCTTGATATTTCAGAGATATTAATAGCTGCAGGTGGACGACCATTAATTTACGCTGCTTACCGAGCAATCGTAGACAAAGGAGAAAAAGTAATTTATCCGGTACCAAGCTGGAACAACAATCACTACACACATTTTACTGAAGGGGAACATATAAAAATTGAGGCTTTACAAGAAAATAATTTTATGCCTACGGCGGATCAGATTCGCCCACACATAAAAGGAGCGGCACTTATAGCGTTGTGTTCGCCATTAAACCCGACGGGTACTGTTTTTAAGAAACAGGATTTATTAGATATCTGTAATTTGATTATTGAGGAAAATGAAAACAGACAGGAGAGTGAAAAAAAGCTATACTTACTTTTTGATCAAATCTATTGGACACTAACTTTCGGTGACACAGAACACTTTGACCCCGTTACGTTGCAACCAAAAATGAAAGACTACACTGTATTCGTCGATGGAATTAGCAAGGCTTTTGCCGCAACGGGTGTACGGGTTGGTTGGAGTTTTGGCCCAAAACATTTAATAGCAAAAATGAAAGCCATTAATAGCCACGTGGGTGCGTGGGCGCCAATGGCTGAACAAAAAGCTGTTGCAAAATTTCTAGTTCAGGAAGAAATTGTTGACGACTATTTTGTAACGTTTAAAAAAGAAATTGATTACCGGTTAAAGAATATTTATGATGGCTTCATAGCACTAAAGAACAAAGGTTATTCTGTGGATGCTATATCTCCACAAGCAGCGATTTACCTAACTGTAAAAATTGATTTGGTGGGCCAAGCGTTTAATGGGGTTGTTTTTGAAACGCAACCTGCGGTGACAGAATATATTTTAAACGAGGCCAAATTAGCAATGGTACCATTTAGCAGTTTTGGTGCTCCGCAAGATAGCAGCTGGTATAGAATAAGTGTAGGCTGTGTAAAAAAAGAGGAAATATCCGACGTGTTGCAAAAGCTAAAAGCAGCTTTAAGTAATGTAAAATAACTGCAAGCGAAATAGAAACGAAAAAGAGAAGGAGAATTAATTTTTGTTATTGAAAAACACAAAAGGTTTGGTGAGCTTTTTTTGGCGGATCATCTTTTTTATCTCTACCGGATTGTTGATAATCTTATACCTATTCAAATCCAAGATCTCATGAGCACCAACAAAGTTGTCAAGCCTCTCAGTTGTAAACAACATATTGTTTAACTGCAGAAGTTGTTTGTCAATATCCTGTTGTGTCATGGCATGTTGCCGAAACATTACAAGAAGATCACGATTGGAAGTCATAGGATTTATTTATTTATAACCCACCATACCCGTACAGCCACAAGTGCTTTTTTTGGTAGAAGAACAACCGGTTGCTACCAAGGCAAGTGCTATAAGAGCGAGCGATGTTATTTTTATTATCTTTTGCATAATTGTAGTACAAAATAACAATTTTTTACTAACAAACATTATATTTTGTCCACCACCATAAAAAATATTAACATAACTCGTAAAACGGTTCTGGTAGCGCCATTAGACTGGGGACTTGGCCATACAACCCGCTGTATCCCAATAATTCAAGCACTATTAAATCAAAATTTTATTGTTTTCATAGCGGCGGTCGGGAAATCTGCAAATTTGCTCAACAAAGAATTTCCAAATATCACAATACTTTCCTTAAAAGGATACAACATTTTGTACGCCAAGAAAAAGGCTTTGTTTAATGCAAAAATAATTTTTCAGGTACCCAAAATTCTTAGAGCTATAAAGCAGGAGAATAAATGGCTTAAACACATTATTAAAGTATACAAAATAGACATCGTAATTTCTGATAACAGGTATGGGCTTTATAATGCAGGGATAAAAAGTATATTCATTACGCATCAGCTGGCAATTGAAACCGGTAACATATTTACAAATCAGTTTGTTCAAAAACTAAATTATAAACTGATAGATAAGTTTGATGCTTGTTGGATACCGGATGAAAAAGCGCCCAATGATCTTGCAGGTAAATTATCTAATCCAAAAAAGTTTCCCGCCATCCCTTTAAATTATATTGGCATATTAAGTAGGTTTAAAAAAGAGGTTCGAGAAAAAAATATTGACTTGCTCGTGTTGTTATCAGGCCCAGAACCACAGCGAACAATCTTAGAGAAATTAATGCTTGAGCAGATGAATGGGCTGCATTGCAAAATGACATTGATAAGAGGGTTGCCGGGCGTTAAGGAGAAATTGGATATGGGTAATAAAGCAATCAATATATATAATCATCTTCCTGCGGAGGAATTATCTATCATTATCCAATCTTCAAAAATTGTTATCGCCAGAAGTGGCTATTCAACCGTAATGGATCTTGTTGCATTACAGCAAAAAGCTATTTTGATTCCTACACCAGGCCAAACGGAACAGGAATACCTGGCAAAACATGTAGCAGAAAAAAAATATTTCGTTGCTGCAAAACAAAGTGGATTTGATTTGAAAAAAGAAATCGAAAACTTTGAAAATTTAAAAGAGACTTCAATGATAGCGCCCAAAAATAATAATCTACAGAAAGCGATTATTGCATTGAAATAAAAATTCCCCTTTCATTTTTATTGTGGCTACCAATTATTGAGAGCGCACCATTTTGGTAAACCAGAAAATTGCATTCCGACGATAGTGTTTCCATTTTATTTATAATCTCAGCATTGGGTAATACCTCACTCTCTCCCCAAATTATTGTTGTAATATTTTCTTCTTTTACAAACGTCTGTATATTTTCAGTTTTAAAATCCTGTTCAGAATTAAAATAAAAATATGGTAAATAAACAGCGTTCTTCAAAATGGTTTTTACCTTTTCTTGTGGTTGTTCATCACCAATAAACAAAGTGGTTTTATGAACAATGGATGAGGACTGGTTCTTATTTTGAGAAAAAAGATTTTTAAGATTCGCTATATTTTTACCGGAAGAAATTGCAATAGACAAAGCTGTGCGCTTAAGAGTATTTCTGCTGTAATGCTTATCAATAAATAGTTTCATGGCACCATAAAAATGTTTAATGTAAGGACTGTCCTTTTTCTGCGTGCTCTCGCCTTTAAAATGAATGATGGGTTTTTCGCCTAGATAATAATTTTGCAAGCCTGCCTTTGTTATTCTATAACTTAAATCAATATCTAGGCGAAAAACCCATCATTCATTTTAAAGGCGAGAGCACGCAGAAAAAGGACAGTCCTTACATTAAACATTTTTATGGTGCCATGAAACTATTTA
>JANXTN010000363.1 GCA_025352435.1 Ferruginibacter sp.
CCAAATACCTGCTACCAATAATGTTGACAGGGAGATTTTGCTTGCACCAACAAGATTTCGGGTTAAGTCGCTTAATTGATAGCTTCTAAATTCTACTTCTACTTTGTAAAATCTAAATACCCATATAATTAATATTGCCAGAGCTATTACAATTTGAAAGATTATGGATAAAGTAATCATTAATTTTTTGTATTTTTTTGTTTTGGTTTAGCTCTATTAGATCTGGTATGTCGCTTAATATATACCGATGCTTTTATAAACTCGCAGCTTAAATTTTCAGAAAGATTTTTCTTTAAATTCCCTAAAGGCACTATTTCGTATTAAGACCTAATTTAAACGTAGAATAAAGTTAGGAATAAATGAGCACATGTCTCAGTTACCAAAAGAAGATACTTTATAATATTTAGGAGTGAAAATGCAGAGAAGTTTCTGAAAAGAAATTCTTTGAGAAGTTGTTTAAGGTACCTACCGTACTGCAAGGGTAGAGAAGTTGATAAGAAGAAATGGTGCTTTCATAAATAGCCGCACAGAAAGCTGCCGCACATTGCCACGCCTCATTTCTGCGCTATTGAACATTTCTGAGCAAGTAGGGTTTTTATGAAAAAACTTTACTATTTATTAAAGCTAAGAATTGGGTGTTTCTTTCACTTTGTATATTTAATAATTGAGGTAATTCATTTTTAATATTTTTCATCATTAAACAAGTAACGTTTATGAAGTTGCCGTCATTAAATATAATTCTGAAAAATTTATACTCAGCAAAAGAATAAAATCCTGTGTTGTTACCGTAATTATTAAAATAAATAAGCGACTTAATTTCCTGGAATGGATAAATGACATTTTTTTTAGGAGATATATGTATGAGTACTTTCTGGCTTGTATCCATCTCAAGAATTGCATGATGGTTTGCTATTAAATATTGGATATGGATAATTAATGTGGGAAGAATATCAATGATAAAAAAGATGGGAGTGATAATATACAAAGTCCGGCTGTTAAGAAAATTACTAAAGTCATCCACACTGAAATAAATCCCAACAAAGATTACGGGATAAATCAATAGCATATGTGCAAGCATTTTTAATTGCTGCATGATTGTTATCTTGAACGTTTTCATTAAATATTGTTTTGTTTGGCGGATGCAACGTCTTTCAACGGCAGAGACGTTGTTGAGAAAAAGGACGAGCAGCGCACAACCCATAGCGAGGCACACCACCTACCAACCAATACCATAATCCTCTCCATGATTGGAACTTCCACCCCAGAAACTTTTATGTAGCCAGTCAAAATAAATAGCATTAATGGGGCCACTGGTTCTGTCATCAAAAGTTAAGGTGTAGCCCATCTCTCTTAATTCCTTTCTTACCCACTCTGATGTATTTTGGTGCAGTAATAAATTTCCGGGCCTTGGCTTGCGATCTGCTGTTTTTGTGCCACCCAATGATAGCCATAGTTGATTGGTATTAATATTTGCTGCTTCGCAAGCTTCCTGCACATTCATTCCAAACTCCACTATATTTAAAAAGAACTGTAATAAATTCTGATCCTGTGTATCACCTCCTTGCACGGCAAAAGATAAAAAAGGTTTACCGTCTTTCAAAGCCAGGGTAGGTGTTAATGTTACCCTTGGGCGTTTGCCGGGTTCAATTACGTTGAAAGGATTTTGTGAAGAATCTAGTACAAAACTCTGTATACGCTGACTCATACCTACTCCTGTGTTACCGGCGATTGTTGCAGGCAACCATCCACCGGAAGGTGTAATGGAAACCACCCAACCTTCTTCATCTGCAGCTTCTACAGAAGTAGTACCTGCCCACAAACGTGCCATGTAAGCACTGTCGGCTTCTTTCCCGATTGGGGAGATGCGTGCAGTTCCATTATTTCTTACATCATGTGCAGGCATAAAGCCAGGACGATTATTTTTTGTGGTATCAAAAGAATAGCCTCGCTGTTTCAAAAGATTTGTATACGGATTTATTTTACCTTCAAATGGATATGGATCGCCGGGACCGATGTCGGGTATATTTCGTTTCATTGATATCTGTCCTGCTCTTTGCTTTGCATACGCTTTGCTCAGCAAACCTTTCATGGGCTCGGCTGGTGGAAAAGCAGGATCACCATAATAAAAATCACGGTCAGCAAAAGTCATATTCATGGTTTGATATAGAGTATGAATATATTTTGTGCTGTTGTAGCCCATATCTTTCAAATCAAAATTCTCCAGAATGTTAAGGCTTTGCAACATCATGGGCCCTTGTGTCCACTGCTGTAATTTATAAACATCAATGCCCTTGTAATTTACCTGCATTGGTTCTTCTTCTATGGGTTTCCATTTGGCAAGGTCCTGCATGGTAATGAGGCCTCCCTGTTCTTGGCAACCACGAACAAACTCTTGAGCAATATCACCTTTGTAAAATCGATCGTAAGCGGTCATGATGGCTTCTTTGCGGCTCTTACCTTTCTTCAGTGCCTGCTGTTCTGCTTCCACCATTTTAGTAAGTGTTTCCAATAAGTCCTTCTGAATAAAAATTTCACCAGCCTCAGGTGCTTCTCTTTTTTCACCCAAATGCGGCAGGAAAATTTTTTTGCTATAGGGCCATTCTTTTATTCTTTGTTTACCCTTTTCCATGCTGTTGGCTGTTTGTGCTTCAATCGGATACCCGGCTGCTAATTGCATGCAGGGCGCCAGCACTTCTTTTAGACTCATACGTCCATAATTAGCAAGCATAAGGCAAAGGCCGCCTACAGTGCCCGGGGTGGTTGCGGCTAAAGGTCCATATTCCGGCGGGTAATCATAGCCCTTACTTTTAAAAAAATCAACAGTAGCACCGGTGGGCGCTACACCCATGGCGTTTATGCCAATCACTTTTTTTGTTTTGGGATTATAGATAAGTGCCTGAGTTTCGCCGCCCCAACTTAGCACATCCCACATGGTGCAGGTAGCAGCAAGCATGGCACAGGCAGCATCTACCGCATTGCCTCCCTGTTGAAAAACCATACTACCTGCGGTGGCAGCTAGTGGTTTGCCTGTAATGGCCATCCAATGTTTACCATGTAGCACAGGTTTTTGTGTTTGTTGAGAAACTGCAGAAAAACAGCAAACGATGCTTAAGATAAAAAATGCAAGAGATCTCATGATGGTAGTTTTAGAAAATAAAGTTAAGGGTAGAAACTTAACCAATGAATTTTTAGTACCACGAATTAAGGCGGGGGAGTAGGGGGGTAAAAAGATTTGGGGCTGTTAGCGGGGGACCAATGTTCAGCATTTGTCGGGGCTATTCGTTACAAGTCCTCGTTCCGCTGCGCTGCACTGTGGGCTTTCCACTTCTATCCCCCAGCCCTTCGGCAGGAGAACTTTTTTTAGCATTTATCGAAGCGGAGAATAGTGTAAAACATCAACTATAAGCGCTGTAACTCTTGAGCTACATCATTGAGAAATTGATATTAGTGTGCGTTATCGATCTCGCAATTTAGGAAGCGCCCAACGCTCCTAAATTAGTTTAAATATGCAGCATAGCAAAGTGCGGAAGGTTATCTGTGCGGCTATTTTAAAAGACGTTGTACTTTGGAAATATAATTTTAGCGCCGCACAGAAAGCCATTGCACAAAGGCTTCACCTCATTTCTGCGCTAATGATCTTCTCTGCACTAGGTGGGATAATTACCAAATAATTGATGGTAAGATTTGTTTGCATGCGTTGATTAACTCGCAATTTTGTGTGAGCCGAATGCTTCCGGCAGTGGGACGCCGAGGATAGGTCTTAATCTTGCGCGTATTAATGTTTCATCTAGTAAAAAAAACAAATTGTTTGTTTCCTATACTTAGTCTGCTACTCAAAGACCAAGCTTCGGCGTTTGCGCTGTAAGATGCGCTTCATTTATTGTCACTGTTGCACCAAAGGAGGTAAAAGATGAAAAATTACGCAGGGATGATTTGCTGATCAAGCAAGAATTGTTTGTATGGTAATAAAAGAGGCTGGTAGTTTAATCAAACCAGATTTATTGATGCTTTAGGGTAAGCGGCTGTTCAACCCCTCATTTAAAATAAATACACAACTATATGATTGTTAATATTTTAGAAATTATGAAATATTGTTAATTATGGTTTAAATTGTGTTGACTATTATTTCTTGGAGATCACTAACAGAAAAGCTTTTTATAAATAAATATTTTAATAATTAAGTGAAAAATCGTGTTCTCTGATTCAATAAATAAATATTAAATAACATAATCATCAATAAAGCAAAAACTATAACATCATTCTTTACTGCTCAAGTCACCACACCACAAACCTTAATCATGAAGAAATCTAACCTCATCGTTCTTTTCACTATTGTATTTATTACAGCCGCTATTCAAACAGTTCAGGCACAGGCAAAGATTAATGGCAGGTAACTACTGTTACAGATAAAGCTGTTGATGGCGTAAATGTTTTATTGTTAAACCGTGTTGATTCCACTTTAGTAAAAGGAACAATTACCAACAGTTCCGGCAAGTTTGGTTTTGACAACATAAAACCCGGAAAATATATTATCAACGCATCATTCATTGGCTACAAGAGCTCTTTCAGCAAAGAAATTATTGCTGGTTCTGGTGAAGTAATTAATACAGGTACAATAAAATTGAGTAACGAGGACAAAGAAATGTCTGCTGTTACAGTTGTTGCACGTAAACCGATGTTTGAGCAAAAAATTGACCGGATGGTTATTAATGTAAAAAACAGTATTACATCTGCCGGTGGTACAGCATTGGAGGTATTGGAAAAATCGCCTGGTGTAGTGGTAAACCGGCAAAGTAATTCTATAGGATTGAATGGAAAGGAAGGAGTAGTTGTGATGATCAATGGAAAAATTTCGAGAATGCCTGCTGATGCTGTAGTACAAATGCTTGCCGGGATGAATGCTTCAAATATTGACCGCATTGAATTAATTACAACACCGCCTGCCAATTTTGATGCAGAAGGCAATGCCGGGTTTATTAATATAATCCTTCTCAGTAATCCGAATAAAGGATTAAACGGA
>JANXTN010000364.1 GCA_025352435.1 Ferruginibacter sp.
CTGTCCTGATCGAGATGGTGATGGAATAACAGATGCTGAAGATAAATGTCCTGATGTAGCGGGTCTTGCTAAATACCAAGGGTGCCCAATACCTGATACTGATGGTGACGGTATTAATGACGAGATTGATAAATGCCCTACGGTAAAAGGTTTTGCACGTTATCAAGGATGTCCTATACCAGATACTGATGGTGATGGTGTAAATGATGAAGAAGACAAATGTCCTACAAGAGTTGGTCCTGCAAGTAACCAAGGATGCCCTGTAATTGCCAAAGAGGTAATAGAGAAAATTAATTTTGCAGCGAAAAATGTATTTTTTGCAACAGGTAGTTTCAAATTACTACCTAAGTCATTCAAATCATTAGATGAGGTTGTAAAGTTGATGAAAGATGATGAAACATTGATGATTGACATTGATGGTCATACAGATGCACAAGGTTCAGACGAAAGCAACCAGGTTCTTTCTGATAACCGCGCAGGTGCAGTAAAAAATTATCTTGTAGGTAAAGGAATTTCAGAATCAAGATTAAAATCTGCAGGATACGGAGAAACAAAGCCTGTAGCAGATAACAAAACAGCAGCAGGCCGTGCAAAAAACAGAAGAACAGAGATGACAGTGAGGAATTTTTAAGTTGGATTGATTGATGAAGCATAAATAAAAAGCCCCGTTCATTAATTTGAGCGGGGATTTTTATTGCACAAAAAAAGAAAATAATTCTATTGTTGAATGAGATGAAAAAATCCTGTATTTAAAAGAACAGAATTCATAATTATGATTTAAAAATAATTATTGTCTACCGGGATAAATTCTCAGAGCTTCTTTTAAACAATTGGCTGCTTCTTTAATATCAGTTGCATTCAGTACATAAGCCAGCCTTACTTCATCTTTCCCCAAGCCCGGTGTAGCATAAAAACCGGTAGCAGGAGCCATCATCACAGTATTGCCATTGTAAGAAAATTCTTCTAAGAGCCATTGGCAAAATTTATCGCAATCATCAATAGGTAATTTTGCCATTACGTAAAATGCTCCGCCGGGGTTCGGACAAAAAACACCTTCAATTTCATTTAAAGATTTTACTAAAGTATCTCTCCTGAGTTTGTACTCTGCTTTTGTGGTATCAAAATAATCATCAGGTAAATCTACTGCAGCTTCACCCAATACCTGTGCATAGTAAGGCGGGCTTAATCTAGCCTGTGCAAACTTCATTGCAGCATTAAATACTTCTTTATTCTTAGTTATAAATGCACCAATTCTACCACCACAAGCACTGTATCTTTTGCTGATTGTGTCCATTAAAACTACATGTTGTTCTGCACCCTTTAAATGCATAGCACTTGTATGGGTGCCTTCATAGCAAAACTCACGATATGCTTCATCCGCAAATAAAAATAGGTTGTGTTTTCTTACAATTTCTTTCAACGTTTCCATTTCTGCAGCGCTGTATAAATAGCCGGTAGGATTATTAGGATTACAAATTACAATAGCTTTTGTTTTAGGTGTAATTGCTTTTTCAAAATCCTCAATTGGAGGAAGAGCAAATCCGGTTTCGATACTGCTGCTTATTGGCACTACCTTTACATCTGCCTGCACAGCAAACCCATTATAGTTTGCATAAAAAGGTTCCGGTATAATAACTTCATCTCCTGCATCAAGGCAGGCCATAAAACCAAAAAGTATAGCCTCACTACCACCGGTGGTTACAATAATTTCTTCAGCGGTTACATGAATATTATTTTTTGCATAATACTGCACAAGTTTTTTGCGGTAGCTTTCATTGCCGGCGCTGTGGCTGTATGCGAGAATGTGTACATCACAATTTTTTACAGCATCTAAACAAACTTTTGGCGTTTCTATATCCGGCTGACCAATATTTAAGTGAAAAACTTTGGTGCCTCTTTTTTTTGCATCTTCTGCAAATGGTACCAATTTTCTGATGGGAGAGGCAGGCATTTCATGCCCTCGATTACTTATTTTTAACATTAGGCAAAGATAAGAAAAGGGTCTGCAAAAATATATGCTAGAAAACCTTTGAGCTTCGAAGAAAGAAATATTTATTAGAGCGTTTATTGTTTATTTAGCAAACCTCCTGCCCAATTTAAAGTATAAGTAGCTTTTGATAATTTAACCTGTAACTCAATTATTTTCTGTTTCATTTCTAATACTTTATTTTCCCTGCTGTTTACAAGAAACAAACTGCTTTCACCATTATTGAAACGCAATAATTCATTCTTTAATAACGCAGCATAATTTAACAACGCATTATTGGATGTTGCAAGTTGTGTTTGTAAAATAGCAACACGGTTGTAATAGTCTTTTATTTTATTTTCTGTTTCTACAGTCTTTTGTTTAAAAAGTAAATTATTTTCCTGCAATTTTAATTTTGCCATTTTATATTCCCCACGCCCTTGCCTGAATAATAGCGGAATTTTAATGGCAATACCCCATCGGTTATTGTTTTCCAATAGAGGAAGTCCGGCATTTTTTAAAGGATTAAAATTTCTGTTAAGCAGATTTGCCTTAGCATTTATTTCGGGTAATAAATTTTGAAATTTTAATTTTTTCTCTATCTCCAATCCTTTTATCTTATATCTGTATTGCAATAAAAATGGATTTGCAGCATTGCTTTCTGTAAGTAAATTCTGTAAAGATGATTGTTGAATATTTTCATTTAAAACAAGTGTATCGGGTACAATATTTTCTTCAAGTTGTTGTGTGTTTTCATTTTCATCCCAAAGAAAATTATTCATTTGAAACTTAGCTGTGTTAAGTGCCATAAATGCTTCGTTTTGCAACAGCATGAAATTTTGTGTTTGTATAAATGCTTCTGTAGTATCCATTGCAGCCCTATCGCCACTTGTAAAACTTATTTTTACCAGCCTTAACCTCGCTGCACTCACTATAACATATTCTGAAAAAATATTGTACAATTTGTATGCACCTGCCCATTCATTGTAACTTGTATATGCGTCCAGCAACAAATCGTTCATCATCATATTTCGCTGTTGCTTATTTTCATTCAATGCAATTTTTGCCTGTCGTAATGCTGCCCTTCGTTTATCTATTATCAATCCTTTGGCTAACGGAAATTCAAAACCGGAATAACTGCTTTTACCTTTTGTGATTTCACTACTCAAAAATTGTCCTGCGTTATTTTCAATCCCTGTTTTAAAATCGCCGATGGGTAGCGGTATTTTTATTTCTCCGTTTTTATACCTATAATAATTTTTGCTACCAAAAGTTTTTGTATTTGCTTCTATATCAAGTACGGGATCAAAACTTCCCTCAGCAATCTGTATGTTAGCTTCAGCTTTTTCTTCTGTAATAGCTGCCACTTTTGCTAGTGGGTGCTGTTTCTTTACTTTTAAAATAAATTCATGTAAGGGTAAAATAGTAAAGGCTTGTTGCGCAAAAATTTTCTCCGCATTTATAAGAAAAAACGATATCAACACAATTCTTTTCATCATTATTTTTTTTCGTCTTTGTTTGTATCAGAGGGCTTGTAAAAGTCAGGTGGAAAGCCGTTTATATGCCGCCATAGTTCGTAGTAAATTGGTACATCTTTTAACAATGCAATACCTTTTGCGCCGCTGCCCATCCTTAAATTCTTTGGCCATTTTTTTTCAGTAGTATCTTCAATAACCAATACCCTGAATTTACCGTTGCTACTCACATTAGTTTCGTAAGCGCTTATTATTCCGCCGAATGTTCCAAAACTTCCTTGTGGCCAACCGCTGAAAACAATGGCGGGAATACCATCAAAAACAAAACGTACTTTCTGTCCTTTATTCACCAGCGGAAGGTCCATTGGTTCTACATACATTTCCACAGCGTAATCTATTTTATCGGGTACTATTTCTGCAATCATTTCGCCTTCTTTCAGCATTTCGCCAATTCCTGCTTTTTTAGCTTTTGTAATTTGCCCACTTTGTGATGCGGTTACGTAATACAGTTTGTTTCTTATGTCATAGCTGCTGTACGTATTTTCTAATTTGCTGATGTCTGCTTCTGTAGCTGCGGCACTCGACAGGGAGCCAAAACGATCACCATCTGCTTTAGAAATTTTATCGTTGTAATCCATCACCGAAATATTCTGTTCAATACCTAAATTGATAAGTTCCTGCCTGCTTTGGGATAATTTGTTTTCTGCTGTAATTTTTTTTGCAACTGCATTTTGATAACTCACTTTTCTTTTTTCAAAGTCTATCATGGAAATCGCACCGCTGTCAAGCATTATTTTTCCTGCATCTATTTGTCTTTTATAAACAGACAATTCATTGTTTATCGCCACCAAATCCGTTTCATCGTTTCTAACTTTTAATTTTTGCTGTTCAATTTTATTATCAATGGATGCCTGTTTCAATGATCTTCCGGCAGCAAGTACACTTGTTTGCGCCTGAGCAGCAGCAGCCTTGCTTTCATAAGCATCTGCACTATTTCTTTTAGCATTTATCTGGCTTTTTGTACGCTCTAATAATTGCGGGTCAAAATAATCGACCTTTATTTCACCCAATTGTAAAATGGTATCGCCGGTCTTTACATAATCTCCCTCTTTTACAAACCATTTAACGATTTTGCCGGGCAATACAGTATTTATTTCCTGCGGTCGCTGTTCCTGTTTTATGGTAGTTATATTTCCATTAGCATTTATATTTTGTGTCCATGGTAAAAAAAGAACAGCAATAATTGCAAACAGAATTATTGTGAACCAGAGTTTTATATTTCTAGATTTTCCTATTCGATAGATTTTTGAAAAGGAATGAAGGCTATGTTCTTCAGTAAGTTTTTCAAAATCTTCATTTAGATATTTGTAAGTCGTTTTCACTTTTTTATCTTTATAAATATTATTCTGATAAGTTTCCTTCATTCAATCTGTATAATTCATCACAGCAGGATTGCATTAAAATATCATTGCTTATTACAACCACTGTAGCATTACTTTCATTTTTTAAATAGCCAGACACATTCTCTTTTTCTTTTTGGCTGAGATCATTCAATGGATCTTCAAGCAGCAACAGTATGGGTTTCCCTGCTAAGGCCCTTATAAGTTTTATTTTTTGTTTAATGTGTTTACTTATTCTTTTTCCGGTAGGATCCAATATAGCATCATATCCCTTTTCTTCACCTGCAATAAAATTTGTAAGTCCAGTTTTTTCTGAGAGATAGGTTATTTCTTCCAAAGAAATATTATCATTACCCATTGTAAGATTTTCCATTATGCTGCCTTTAAAAATATCTTGATCGGCAAGCAAAGTGCCTGTGTTAAGTCTTAGATCTTTGAGCGAATAATTTTTTATAGGAATATTGTTAAGCAAGATATTACCTGAGAAACCTGTATAAGCACCGGTGAGTAATCTGAGAATCGTAGAACGTCCGGAGCCGGAACTCCCCATAAAACAAACAATGTTATTTTTTGATGCAACAAAATGTATATTTCGTAATGCCACACTGCCATTGGGATATTGAAACCCTACTCCGTTAAAACTAATGTTGCAACCGTCCGTTTTTTCATATGCCAGGGTTCCTGTTTCTTCTATTTTACTGTCAGTAATCTTGCTCAGTTTTTCTATAGAACTAAGGCTGTCATAAACATTATCCAAAGTAGAAATTAATTTTTCTACAGAATTTATAATTAAAATAATAATAATATCTGCAGCTATAAACTGTCCTACATTAATTTTCTGATTTAGTAGTAACCAAGTTCCGGCGATAAGCATGGACGCTACTATCAATATTTTAAAAGCAATTAAACTCCAATACTGTATTGTGAGTATTTTGAAATGGGCCGTTCTGCTTTCAAGATATTTTCCAATCAGGTCATCTGTTTTCCTAATGTGCAGCGATGCGCCTTTGCTGTATTTGAACGTTTTAATGCCCCTTGCCATTTCTTCCAACCAACCGGCAGTATCATATTTATAATTGCTTGCAGTGAGGTTTGTTTCAAACCCTTTTGGAGATGTGATTCTTAAAATGACGATAAGAGCGACAAAAACTAACGCACCAAACATGATAAAAACTGGGTGATAGAAAGATAAAAGTATCAGGCCTACCATAATTTGAATTACTGATGCAGGAATGTCCAGCATAATTTTTTCCATACTTTTTGCCAAAGCAGGTATATCAAAAAACCTGTTAACTACTTCGGGCATATAATAATCATCCATTTGCTGCGGACTTATTTGCGGTATTTTGTAACTAAATTCTAATGAATAACGGGTAAATATTTTTTGTCTTATCCGCTCAATAACCTGTAATTGTCTCACTTGCAAAAACCCGTTTAAAAATACACCTACAATAACAATAGCAATAAGAATAACGATAGATGTAGATAACCTGGCAGCCATTACATAACTTATTATGGTTTGTATGCCAAGCGGCAGTGTAAATGAAATTAAGCCGCCTGCAATGGCAAAAAAATAAACAGAACCTGCATCCTTTTTATCCGTCATAATGAGCCTGTGTAATTTTATTAATGCAGATGATAAACTGTTGTGCATGTTTTGTTTTAATTTAAAATCAAAAGTAATAAAACTATTCTATATAATAGTAATACTATTACCAATAATTATTTATAACGTTTTACGGGTATTTCACTATTGTAGTTAATGCTTTAGTACTTTTGAAAAAATATTTATTATGCAGGTAGATTTTAAAGTGAAAATGAATGAGAAGCTGTACATCAAAAATCCCGAAGGCACGGATATCGGAAAACAAATTATTAAAAGCAGCGTAACATTAATTGCTGCATTGGGATATGAAGTATTTACGTTTAAAAAGCTTGCAGCTGAAATTGGAAGTACTGAAGCAACCGTATACCGTTATTTTGAAAACAAACACAAATTGCTCATTTACATTATTGATTGGTATTGGGCTTTTATAGAATTTCAGGTAATTTTTCAGTTAAATAATATTACGGACCCTACACAAAAAATAAAAAAATTGATTGATATTCTCGTGTGGGAAGACAATGCTAAAACAGTTTTCAGCGAACTTGATGTTCAGTCACTTTATTACATAGCCATTGCAGAAGGCAGTAAAACCTATTTGAGCAAAGAGGTAGACAACCATAACAAAGATTTTCTATTTAAACCTTACAAAGATTTGTGTAGCAGAATTGCATTCCTATTTAAAGATTACAATCCAACATATAAATATCCATCCTCACTCGCAAGTACTTTAGTAGAAACTGCGCACATGCAATACTATTTTATGCACCACTTACCACGGCTTGGAGATTACAGCAAGAAAAAAAGCCCCAAAGAAATAGAAGCTTTTCTGGAGCATATTGTTTTTGGAGCACTAAATACCAAATGAAGCATTTCAATACTTATTTATTCAATCAATAGTGCTCAAACCATTCAAATTTCTCTTTAATAATTTTACTTTTTTCTTTTTTTAAATACTGTAAAAAGGCTGTTGATACGGGAGTTAATTTTTTATTTTTTTGCCATATTAAATTCCAGACGGATTTTATGGGTAACCCCTTTACAGGAATAATTTGTATATCGCCATTATGCAGTTCATTTTTAATTCCTATTAATGGCATAATGGAATAACCCAACCCCGCAATCACAGCTTGCTTCACTGCTTCATTAGAGGTTAATTCCATTTTTTTTATAACAGTAATTTTATTTTTTTCTATAAATTTTTCCATGGTTTGTAAAGTACCCGAACCCTGTTCTCTATAAATGAGTGGCATATCTTTAAAGATATTTTTGTCATACAGCTTTTTTAAAAACTTTTGTTTTGTATTGCTTACTAAAAACAATTTATTCTGCATCAGTTCCAGTTTTTCTATCTGCATTTTTTCCGGAAGTACTGATACCAGCGCAAAATCAACTTCATTCTTTTTAAGGCTTTCCAATACTTTCATTTTATTGGTAACATCAAGCACTAATTCAATGCCCTTGTGTTTTCTTACAAAATCTGTCAGAAAATAAGGGATAACATATTTTCCTGTAGATACAACTGAAATTTTTAAACGTCCTGCCAGCTCGCCTTTATGCGCCTGTGTTTTATAATTGATGGCATATACCTGGGTTAGAATTGTATCGGCTGCTTCGGCAATATCTTTTCCAAAGTCAGTAATAAAAATCTTACGCCCTATCACTTCTGTGAGTGGAATATCAAACTGATTTTGAAAGTTTTTTAATTGTATGGAAACTGCCGGTTGTGTTAGATGTAACTCTTCTGCGGCTTTGGTGACACTTTGTGTTTGCGCAATTTTTGAAAACACCTGCAATTGATTGAGCGTAAAATTCATAAATATTATTTATGGTAAGTATTGTAAATATAAATGAAACATAATCATTTATTATTTCCAATTTTGTCTTACTAAAAACAAAAAACATTTTATGACAAAAATTACAGTCGCTAAAGGAGATGGGATTGGTCCGGAAATTATGAATGCTACCTTGCAAATCCTTCATGCTGCAGGCGCACAGATAGAAATTGAAGAAATTGAAGTGGGAGAAAAAGTTTATCTCGCCGGTAACAGTGCAGGTATAAGCAAAGATGCCTGGGAAGTTATAAGAAGGAATAAAATCTTTTTGAAAGCTCCGATAACTACACCACAAGGTGGAGGTTATAAAAGTTTGAATGTGACTACCAGAAAATTTTTGGGATTATATTCTAATGTTCGGCCCTGTATGAGTCTTCATCCTTTTGTGCAGACCAAACATCCAATAATGGATATAGTTATTATTAGGGAAAATGAGGAAGATTTATATGCAGGCATAGAGCACCAGC